>VXWP01000016.1 GCA_009835325.1 Gemmatimonadota bacterium
ATGATCCCCCTTCGCAGAAGCGTGCGCGTCCTCCTGCTGTGCGGCATCGTCCTCGGGTGGGCGGGTTACGAAGGGCGTGCGGCCGAGCGCGAAAACGGGAGGCTGACCATCGCGCGGATGAAGTACGACGGCGGAGGTGACTGGTACAACGACCCCGAGGCCATTCCCAACCTGGCCCGGGAGTTGCAGTTGCGTGCGGGCATAGAGACGAACCCGGATCAGCGCGTCGTCACCCTGACCGATGATCTCCTGTACTCCTCCCCCTTCCTTTTCATGACCGGCCACGGCGAAGTCAGGTGGACCGAACCGGAAATCCGGAACCTCCGGACCTACCTGACGCGGGGCGGTTTCCTCTACGCCGATGACGATTACGGGATGGACGAGGCCTTTCGCCGGGAGATGAAACGGGTCTTTCCGGACAAGGATTTCGTCGAGTTGCCCTTCGACCATCCGATCTACCACATCATATACGACTTCCCGGCCGGTCCGCCCAAACATCATGAGCACGACGGCAAGCCGCCCCAGGGGTTCGGGCTCTTCCACGACGGACGGCTGGTGGTGTATTACACGTACGAAAGCAATGTCAGCGACGGCTGGGCCGATGAAAAGACCCACAACGATCCGCCGGCGAAACGCGAAGCCGCTTTCAGAATGGGCATCAACATCGTCGCATACGCGCTCTATCGTTGACGCGGGTGCCGGCTTGCGGTATACTGAAACCCGGACGGCAAAACGGACGTCTAACCACTAAAGACCATACGGCCGTGTAAGCCGCGGTTTTAGAGACGCACGAAGGAAACAGGAAAAGGAGTCCCATCATGAACCTCTGGCAAACGATCAAGTCGGAATTGGACGGTCCGATCGAAACCGTGCGAAAGAGCCTGTCCGGCGCGCTGGACATGGCCGAAGATCTCACGCGGAAGGGCCGGATCAAGCTGGAGATCCAGTCGGCCCGTGCCGATATCCGCAACCAGATGACCGAACTGGGCGGCAGGGTGCACCAGTTGGTGGTCGATGATGGCATCACCGACGTGTCGGGAGATACGGAAGTGAACGGCATCCTGGATCGCATCAAAGCATCGCAGCAGAACATCGAGGACCGGGAAGAAGAACTGCAGCGCGAGGATGCGGAACCCGCGGAGAAGAAGGCCTCCTGACGCGGCGCCGCCACGCAGGATGAAAGGATGAGCACCGACCCCGGCATGCCGTCGACGCATGCCGGGGTTTTTCTGTTTCCCCTCCGATACGTTTTCCTTGATTTAAGCCCGTGGTTCCTTACAATTTCAGGACACCCGGTCCACCGACAAAAGCCATGAAATCGCCTGTAACGACGACCCTTCCGATGCTACGAATCCTGCTCGGTTCCCAGCAAACGGGACTGATACTCGTCATCCTGCTGCTCGGTGCGGTACTCTCTATTTTCGCGGGGTATCACGTGGACCGTACCACGGGCGAACTCGTCAACAATTTCCTGAATTCCCGTACGCTGATGCAGACGGCCACGGACGCCAGTTTCTTCGTGATCATGGCCGTCGGGGCGACCATGGTGATCATCTCCGGCGGGATCGATCTCTCGGTCGGCTCGATCTACGCCCTGTCCGGCGTGATGACCGCCATGGTCCTGCGGGCCATGGCCCCGGAAGCTCCCTTCGCGGTGGTCGCGCTGGCCGTCGTGACCTGCGTCAGCCTGGGTGTGCTGTGCGGCCTCCTGAACGGGTTGATGGTGGTCGGACTCCGCGTGCATCCCTTTATCGTCACGCTCGGTACGATGTGGGTGTTCCGCGGTGTGGCTTTCGTGGCCAGCGAGGCGGAGAGCATACTCGTGCCCCAGCCCCTGACCGACGCGATCAAGCTGTCTTTCGGATCCGACGCCCTCTATCCCATGCCCATGATCATCATGCTCCTCATCACGGCCGCCGGCGCCGTTTACCTGTCCAGGACCGTCATGGGCCGCCATGTTTTCGCCGTAGGCGGCAACGTGGAGGCCGGCCGATACGCCGGGCTTAGGATCGACCGGATCCTGGTCGGTGTGTACGTGATTTCAGGACTCACCGCGGGCATCGCCGCGCTGGTGGGCAGCAGCTACTATGGCTCGGCCTCATGCGCCGATGCCACGGGTTACGAACTCTACGTGATCGCTTCCGCGGTCGTCGGCGGCGCGAGCCTTCGCGGCGGCCGGGGAAGCGCGGTCAACGCCATGCTCGGCGCTATGTTGATCGTCCTTATCCGCCAGTCCATCCGCACCCTGCACCTGGACCAGAACTACGAATGGGTCGTGATCGGTTGCGCGATCATTGTCGCCGTCGTCCTCGACCAGGTGAACCGCCGGCTCACTGCACGCAGACTGGCCGGAGCGGACCGGTCCGTGACCGTATAGGCCCGTTCAGAAAGGAATGAAATCGATGATACCCCTGAAGAAGATGCTACGAACGATGCTCGTGCTGGCCATGCTGACCGCGGGCCTGTCCATTGTTGCGGCAGGTTGCGGCGGAACCGCGCCGCCGGACGACAACCGGCTCGTGATATCCATGATCGCCAAGAGCACGACCAATCCCGTGTTCCTGTCGTCCCGTACCGGCGCGGAGGCGGCGGCCAGGGAGTTGTCGGAAGCCCACGGCGTCGACATCGTGATCGACTGGCGCACGCCGCCGACGGAGGACGGCCAGGTTCAGGCACAGCGTATCGCGCAGGCCGTGAACGAGGGCGCCGACGTGGTCCTGATCTCCTGTTCGGACGCCGCCAAGGTCACGGGCGCCATCAACGACGCGGTGGACCGGGGCGTACCGGTCATGACCTTCGACAGCGACGCGCCGGACTCGAAGCGGTTCGCCTTCTTCGGTGTGGACGACATCAAGACCGGCGGCCTGATCATGGGGGAACTGGCCAAAGCGATGGACGGCCGGGGCCGCGTGGCCATCCTCGCGGGCAACCAGAACGCGCCGAACCTGCGCAAGCGGGTGGAAGGCGTGCTGCAGAAGGCCGCCGAGTATCCGGAGATTTCGATCGTGGGGACCTTCTATCACATTGAAACCCCCCAGGACGCCGCCGCCGAAGTCGTGCGCGTCAACAACGCCTATCCGGATATCGAGGGATGGGCCATGGTCGGCGGATGGGCGCTCTTCACGCAGACCCTGCTGACCGACCTGGATCCCGAGCGCATGAAGATCATCTCGGTAGACGCGCTGCCGCCCCAGCTGACCTACATCGAACAGGGCATCGTACCCGTGTTGTGGGGCCAGCCGACCTACCTGTGGGGATACGAATCCGTCCGCCTGATCGTCGAGAAGATCCACCTGAAGCAGGATGTGCCCGTGATCAATCCCCTCGAACTGGTCCACGTGTCCCGGGAGAACCTCGGCGAATGGGCGGCGATGCTCCAGGGGTGGGGATTCACCGACGTGCCGGAACGGTACCTGCAGATGGATAAACAACCCGCGTCGGGCGACTGATCCAGATTAGGCGTCCGTCTTCCGCGGGTCGTCCGGCCCTCCGGTTACCTCATGGAACAGAACCGACCGAACCCCTACATCGAATTCGACCGGATCACGAAGCGGTTTCCCGGCGTGACGGCCCTCGACGAAGTAACCTTCGGAATCGAAGCGGGTACCTGCCATGCCGTGGTCGGCGAGAACGGCGCCGGCAAGAGCACGCTGGGCCGCATCCTGACCGGCATATACGGCCTCGACGGCGGACAGATCCGCATCGACGGCCGGCCCGTGCAGCTTCTTGAACCGGGAGACGCCCTGGAACTGGGCATCGGCATGGTCCACCAGGAGCTTGTTTTCTGCGAGAACCTCTCCGTCGCCGAGAACCTCTGCCTGGGGAACCTGCCGGCCCGGAGCGGGTTCGTCTCCGACCGGAAGATGGCGTTACGCGCGCGTCAACTGCTGTCGGCGATCGAGGTCGACATGGATGTGGAGACGCCCATCGGAAAACTGCCGGTGGCCCAGCAGCAACTCGTTCAGATCGCGGCGGCCCTGGGTAGCGGCGCCCGCGTGATCGTCTTCGACGAGCCGACCAGCAGCCTATCCCACGTGGAAGCGGAACGGCTGCGTGAGAACATCCGTCATCTCAAGTCGAAGGGGGTTACGTCGATCTACATCTCCCACGACCTGGACGAGATCTTCCGTCTGTGTGACGTCGTGACCGTGCTTCGAGACGGACGGCACGTGGCCACCCGGCCGGTCGCTGAACTCGACCGGCCGTCATTGATCAACCTCATGATCGGCCGCACCTTCGAGGCCTATTTCCCCTCCCACGTGGACACCGAACCCGGCGGAGAGATGCTGGCCGTGGAAAACCTGTCGAGTCCCGGCAGGTTCGAGGACGTGTCCTTCTCGGTACGGTCCGGGGAGGTACTGGCCCTGGCCGGCCTGGTGGGCGCCGGCCGTACCGAAGTGCTGCAGGCCGTGTTCGGGTTGGACCCCATGGCCACGGGCAGGATCAAAGTATCCGGCCGGCCGGCGAGGATCCGGCATCCGATCGACGCCATGCGGTCGGGCATCGGCCTCGTGCCCGAAGACCGCAAGCGCTTCGGCCTCGTCCTGTCGCTCCGTGTGGACCAGAACATCGGGTTGCCCACCCTGGCCAGCCGGTCCGACTTCGGATGGATCCGCGGCAGCCGGGAGGAAGACCTGGCCGGGGAATACGTGAGGCGGCTGTCGGTGCGGCCCGACAACGTCCGGTACGACACGGCGGGACTGTCGGGCGGCAATCAGCAGAAGGTGGTCCTGGCCAAGTGGCTGGCCGCGAACTGCCCGATCCTGCTCATCGACGAACCCACCCGGGGGGTGGACGTGGGCGCCAAGTCGGAGATGCACGCCCTCATCGATCAACTGGCCCATGAAGGCACGGCCATTATTCTCGTATCGAGCGAACTGCCCGAGGTGCTCAACCTGTCGACGCGGATCCTCGTGCTGCGTTCCGGGCGTGTGGCCGGAGAACTCTCTCGCGATGACGCGGACCAGGGCGCGGTGATGCGGATGATGGCGGGGGTGTGAGGGGGAATGATCGTTCAATGGAGGGCTTATGCGTCCCGCTCCCGCCGTGGTGGCGCGGCCGCCACGCCTTCCATGCCGCCGCTCACCCGCAGGACTTCGCCGGTGATCCATC
This sequence comes from Gemmatimonadota bacterium, assembly GCA_009835325.1. Taxonomy (NCBI): domain Bacteria; kingdom Pseudomonadati; phylum Gemmatimonadota; species Gemmatimonadota bacterium. The sequence continues at coordinate 5,113 of VXWP01000016.1, forward strand.
CCGCCGCGGGGCTGCAGAGGAAGGCCACGCCGTTCGCGATGTCCTCCGGTTCGCCCCACCTGCCCAGTGGGATGGCACTTCGAATCCGTTCGATCATCTCTTCTTCGGAAAGTCCCAGCGTTTTGCTGCGCTGGGCCATGTTGGACTGGTTGAACGCAGTGTAGACCGGGCCCGGACAGACAGCGTTCACCCGGACCCCGTAAGCCGCCAGTTCCAGGGCCAGGGTCCGAGTCAGGCTGATGACCCCCTCTTTGGCCGCGTTGTACGCCGCGACCAGGGCCGCCGGGTTCTGCCCGTTGATGGATGAGATATTCACGATAGCGCCCGATCCTTGTCCCTCCATGATCCGGGCCGCGGCCCGGCAGCCGTAGAAGGTCCCGGTCAGCGTGACCCGGATGACCCGGTCCCATTCCCCGTCGTCCAGTTCGACGACTGGGGCGACCTTCTGGCCGACCCCGGCGTTGTTGACCAGGATGTCGAGCCGGCCGTGCGCTTCGGCGACCTCCTCAAACAGACGCTTTACCGAGGCACTGTCTGAAACGTCCACGAAAGCAGGGAGCACCTGCAGGTCCGGTTTGCGGAGTCTGCCGGCTTCCTCCTCGACCTTCTCGCGTTGCAGGTCCGCCATCACCACGGTCGCGCCGCTGCGCGCCAGCCGCTCCGCGATGCCCCGTCCGAGCCCCTGCGCCGCGCCGGTCACGACCGCGATATGCCCGTCTATGCGATGTGGATCGTCCATGTCGTGGATCCTCTCATCCGCCCAGTCTCTCCCTGCCGATGTACATCTCGGTGTACACGGTATTGTTCTCCCAGAAGGGATAGAAGCCCGCCCGGTCGCGCTTCAATCCCTTGAGCCACGGCTTGCGGAGCTGGAACCGGTGGTCGTGCCACAAAAACGCCCCGCCGACCTCGGAGGTCAGTATCCATTCCGCTTCTTCATAAAGCCGCATCCGGCTGTCCCGGTCGGTTTCCTTCCTGGCCCGGTCGATCAGGTCATCGTAACGCGCATTGATCCAGTCGTGGCGGGTGAAACCCCGGGGCTGGGAACGCCAGGGCACGCCGAGCAGGCTCTGTGGGTCTGAGAAGTCGGCGCCGTAGCCGACCATGCCCATGGGTATCTTCCATTCGTACATCAACCGGTTGAACGCGTTTGCCTGCATGTTGCGGATCTCGAGGCGGATGCCGAGTATGTCGAGCAGTTGTTCCTGGATCATCTGCACGGCCTGGCCGCTCTGTGACGAAGGCGGCGCGTCGCGAAGCCAGACCTCGAGGTCGGGGAATCCCCTGCCGCCGGGATATCCCGCTTCGGCCAGCAGGCGGCGGGCGGATTCCGGATCGAACTGCTGCAGATGCCGCAGCTTTTCTCCCGAGTAGCCGGGGAAATTGGGGGGACGCATGCCGTAGGCCGGCCGGACGGCGCCCTTGAACAGAACATCGGCTATGGTCTGCTTGTCGATGGCCCGGGCGATGGCCTGGCGCACGCGGACGTCGTTCAGAGGTGGTTCCCGGGTCCGGAAGAACAGGTATACCGTGGATACGCCGTTGAACTTCCAGAGCTGTTCGCTCAGCCCGGGGTCGTTGCGGATGCGGTCGAGATCGGCCGGGCTTCCGACACCGACCAGGTCCACTTCGTCGTTTTCGTACGGAAGCAGCCCCACGCCGCCGGATGCGCTGCCGGTCCCCGCCGTACCCGAGAAGAGACGGACGATTTTCCTGAGATGACCGGGGTTATTGCCCTTGTAATGTGGATTCAGCCGGAACGTCATGTACTTGCCCTGCTCCCATTCATCCAGCCGGAAGGCCGAATTGCTTACGCACCTTCCGGCCTCCGTCCATCGGGCGCCATATTTCTCCACCTGCCATCGCGGTACCGGCGAGGAAGCCGTGTAAGAGGTGACGTAGGGGAGATAGGCACAGGGTTCCTCGGTTTCGATTTCGAGGGTAAGGTCGCCGACCGCCCGTACGCCGAGCAGGTCCGGGTCGTCGATCTTTTGCTGGTTGTACGCCTTCGCGCCCTTGATGTCGTAGTAGAAGAAGGCGTACACGTTGCCGCTGTCCGGGTGGAGCAGGCGCTTGTAGGTGTATTCGAAGTCGTGGGCGGTGACGGGCGTGCCGTCGCTCCAGCGCGCGCCGGGATGGAGGTGGAAGGTCCAGGTTCTTCCGTCGGAAGAGCGTTCCCACCGGTCTGCCGCACCTGGGATGAGCCCTTCGTTCTCATCGACCATGCAGAGCCGTTCGAAGAGGAACGCGCTGCCCAGGGACTCGTACAGGGCGACGCTGACGTCCAGGCTGGAGGGTTCGTTGGAGAAGTAGCGGAATACCTGGCGTTCGGGGGGCGCTGCGTCCGCCGGGAGGGACCTTGCCGCTGCTTCTTCCGACGGGACGGTCTCGACAAGCGGATGGCCGGGAAGGTCGGCAGAGCGGTTGCCGCAGGATGTGGCCGTCAGCAGGGCGACGAGTAGTCCATATATGCAAAACGGGTGGTATGCCCTGCAAGGTACTAGCATGTGCCCTCGCCTTGCCCTTGGTATTGCACGGGCTCACATCCCCAGCAACTTACTGGCGACCTCGCGTGCTTCATCCAGCGTTTCCACAATATGCGCCTCGGGAACGCGCTGGATGATACCGAGGGCGGAAAGGGTATCCTCGACGTAACCAGAAAGGGACATGACGATGAACGCAGTATTTTCGCTCGTGGCGACGTCCATGAGCTGTTCGACGACCATGGCCGCGCTGTCGTCGATGTACGTGGCCCCGGAGAAATCGAAGATGACGACGTCATGGTCCTTGATGTCCTCGCTGATCACCCCCACCAGCTTCTTGGACGAGGCCACGGTGAAGCTGCCCCTGAGCGCGACCAGGCCGACCCGGGCCGTGAACTCGTCCATGCCGGACTTTTCTTCTTCCTGCATAAAGAACTGACGGTCCAGCAGCGGAACGGACACCACGCTGTCCAGCTCGAGGCTTTCCAGCTTCCTGGCGTGGGCCATGCCGGCGACGATCAATCCGATGGCCACGGCGGTGACCAGGTCGACGAATACGGTCAGTCCCAGGGTGATCAGCAGAATGATGAGATGTTCCCCTCGGAGACGGTGGATCCGCTTCAGCATCCGCCAGTCGACGATGTCCCAGCCGACCTTCATCAATATGCCCGCCAGCACGGCGTGGGGGATCGGCTCGACGATCCAGCCCAGGCCCATGAGAAGCACCAGGAGTATGGCCGCACGGACCGCTCCGGACAAACGGGTGGTACCGCCGGCCCGGATATTGGTTACCGTGCCCATGGTGGCGCCCGCGCCTGGGAGACCGCCGATCAACCCGGCCACCATGTTGCCGATGCCCTGGCCCACCAGTTCCTGGTCCGCCCGGTGGCGCGTCCCCGTCAGTGAATCGGCGATGAGGGAGGTGAGCAGGCTGTCCACCGAACCCAACAGGGCGAGGATGAGCGCGGGTTCGATGGCGCGAAGCAGGAAGTCGGCGGTGGGCGGTACGAGGATGATTTCCGGCAGGCCGGAGGGTATGACCCCGATTACGGGCACTCCGGTCAACCAGAGCACGCTCAACAGCGTGCCGACGATCAGGGCGACGAGGGTGCCCGGTACGATACGAGACAACCGGCTCGGCCAGAGCACGCCGACGGCCAGGGTGACGAAGGCGATCGCGAAAGCGCTGTAGTTGATGTCTCCTACGGCATCCGACAGCACCTGGATGGTACCGACGACGCCGCCCGGGGCGGCGGGCGCGCCGATGAAGGGCAGAGCCTGGATCAGCATGACGATCAGGCCGATACCGGACATGAATCCCGAGATCACCACGTGAGGGGTGTAGGCGACGTAACGGCCGATCCGCAGCACGCCCAGCAGAATCTGCAGGAAGCCGCCCATCATGACGACGACCAGGGCTTCGCTCATCGAACTGGCGTGTTCTGTGATGATGACCGCCATGGCCACGGTCATGGGCGCCGTGGGACCGGATATCTGGGAACGGGTCCCGCCAAACAGTGCGGCGAACAGGCCGACGCCGATCGCGCCGTACAGCCCGGCCGCCGCACCCATACCCGACGCGACACCAAAGG
>VXWP01000017.1:0-36836 GCA_009835325.1 Gemmatimonadota bacterium
GGATGGGATCGGGCGGGGGCGCGCGGCCAAGCCCGGCCAGTCGAGTCTAGTTCGCCAACGCGCCGCTTGCGATCGAGCGGATCTTCTTGACCATGGACCGGAAGCCGTTGCTCCGGCTCGGACTGAGGTGGGACGCCAGGTCCAGCCGGCTGAAGATGCCCTCGATGTCGGCGTCCAGGATCTGGCGGGGCGTCTTCCCCGAATAGACCATGAGCAGGATGGCCACGAGGCCGCGGACGATGTGGGCGTCGCTGTCGGCGTCGAAGCTGATGGTCGGAGGCAGGGTCTCGGCCACGTGGGGAACGAGCCAGACCTGGCTCACGCAACCCTTGACCTTGTACGCATCGGTCTTGTAGGTATCGTCAAGAGGCGGAAGCTTCCTTCCCAGGTCGATGATCTCCTGGTACCGCTCTTCCCAGTCATCCAGGTATTCGAAGTCTTCCAGCACTTCTTCTATGGTCGTGTCCATCGTCACGATCGTGCGTCCTCCACTTCAATTCGTCCCGATCAGCAGCATGGCCGATACGCCGGCGGCCGCACCCGATACGAAGAGGTTCCACTGGCGGTGCGGCGTTCCCAGGATCCGCAGGATCACGAAGGCCACGGCCGCGAAGATCGCCACGATCATCAACTGGCCCAGTTCCAGCCCGATATTGAAGGACAGGAGCGGCACGACGATCGATTCTTCCATGCCGAGCAGCGCCCTCAGGTAGTTCGAGAAACCCAGGCCGTGGATCAGGCCGAAGAAGAGGGCCAGTCCGTAGCTCGTCTTCCGGCCGATTTTCCCCTCGAACGGCCGGTACACGTTCATCAGGCACGTCGCCAGGATCGTCACCGGGATGAGCGTCTCGACCAGGTCCGTCGGGACCAGGATGAGGCGCAGCGTAGCCAGCGCAAGGGTGACCGAGTGCCCGACCGTGAAGGCCGTGACCAGCAGGAGGACCGAACGCCACCGGTTCAGCGGATAGGCGGCGCAGAGCGCGATGATGAAGACGATGTGGTCGTAGGCGTTCAGGTCCGAAATATGGTCGAAACCGAGTTGCAGATATACCTGGAATTCGGACATCGTCATGCCCCGAAACGAACCGTCCCCGTGACGGTTTTCTTGCTCAGGTTGACGTATTTCTTCTCGCCGCCTATTTCGAACCGCATCACGTTGGCCTGCGTATCGAACATTTCGATCAGGATCCTGTTCTCGACCTCAATCGTCTCCACGCGGTCCACACCCGTAATCTGCACCAGGCAGGCCGTGGCGTCAAGTGCGTCCTCCATGCCGGCGTAGGTCAATTGCCGGTCTACGCCGTTGACTCGAAAGGCCAGCCGGGAGGCCAGATACTCGGCCACGTGCCGGTCTCGGTCGGCGTGGGCCTGGTCGGTCCAGAGCCTGAGCCGGGGGCCGCCCTTCGCCACGATGGCCTCTTCCAGGTCGTCCGTGAAGATCCGCACGGATATGTCGAGGCGCGCATCGTCCGCGTTCCACTTGACCCGCGCAATGCTCACGTAGAACACGTGGGCCGGAGCCGCGGCCGGACTTGGTCCCGCGGTGGAACTCGAGACAGCGGCCGGAACCGGGACCCGTTCCGGGATCCGTTCGGCCGGAACCGGTACGGCCGCGGCAAGGAACAACAGGCAGAGCAGGACCCCGAGCGTCTTCATCGCCACCATCCTACTGGGCCATATCGTCCCTCAGGCCGTACTTGTCGATCAGGTAGATCAACGTGGCGATGGACGCGCCGCCCAGTTCCAGCTCCCGGCGGTTCACGGCTTCGAAGACGTCGGTGGGCGCGTGATGGTAGTCGAACGCCCTTTGCGAGTCGGGGTTGAACCCGATCGTCGGAGTACCCGTCTCCCTGCGGAGCGGACCGATATCGGCGCCGCCGCCGCCCTTGTTGATGTAGGAGATGGTGCTCTGGGGAAACAGGGGCAACCACGACCGGAAGCGTTCGATGACGTCATCGTCCGCGGACACGCCGAATCCCCGCGGGCTGAAGCCGCCGGCGTCGCTTTCGAGGGCGATCACGTGGTTCTCGCCTGTTTCCTTCGCCACCTCGGCGTACTTGAGTCCGCCGCGAAGGCCGTTTTCCTCGTTCATGAACAGGACGGCGCGGATGGTGTGGCGGGGCTGGATGCCGAGTTTCTGAAAGGTCCGCAGCACGCCGATGGAGTGGACCACGCCCGCGCCGTCGTCGTGGGCGCCTTCAGACACGTCCCACGAGTCGAGATGACCACCCACCAGGATGATCTCGTCCGGCCGTTCGCTGCCCCGGATCTCGCCGATCACGTTGTGCGAAAGGGCGTCGGGGTGCCACTTGCTGGCCAGGCGCATGTAAAGCATGGCTTCGGGCTGTTCCTCGAGGGCGCGTTCCAGGCGGTCGGCGGACTGGTAGCCCAGGGCCGCCGCGGGGATGCGCTCCACGTCTTCGAGATAGCGCAGCCCGCCGGTGTGAGGCGCGTCGCCAAAGTCCGAACCGGCCGACCGGATCACCACGCCCACGGCGCCGAACCTGGCCGCCTGGGACGGACCGGCGGTTCGCTGGTCTACCGCGCCACCGTAACCGGGACCCGTGGCGATCACCGTCTGGTCGAAGCGCCGGTTATAGAAGACGATCTTCCCTTCAACGGCCTCGCGGCCGAGTTCTTCCACTTCTTCCAGGGAGTGGACCACCACGACGGGCGCCGTGAGCCCCACCGGAGCGGTCGGCACCGATCCCCCGATGGCCAGGGCGGTCAGCTCGATCATGCCTTCGTTGACGTTTACGATCCGCACCTGTTCCGGTTCGCCCCGTTCCCAGTGGGGCACCATGACTTCCTGCAGGTAGACCCGGTCGAAGCCGTAGCCCTCCATTACCTCTTTCGCCCATGCCACTGCGCGTTCGGCGCCTTCCGAACCACTGAGGCGCGGTCCGATGTTCTTGCTCAGGTCTTCCAGGAGGTAGTACATCTCTCCCGTAGTCAGCCGTTCATTGAAGATCGCGGTGACCGTTTCTTCGTCAGCGGTCTGCCCGTGGGCCTCGCGGGGGAAGGCCGTCGAAAGGGCCAGTGAGAGCGTCAGCGAAACGGCCAGCGAGAAGGACAGGGTGAGCATTGGGACGCGGGTCCTGAAGTTGCGCGGGCCGGCGCGGTGCGGGCTGACGCGATGCGGACTGAAGCAGCGCGGACTGACGCGGCGCACGAGACCCGGCAGTGATCTGGTAAAAGCGGACAGCATGAAGACCTCCGTGTTGATCTGGAAAGGGACCGCCCCCACGTATGGCCGGGCGGCCGTGCTTGATTCGTATTGCTCGATTCGAAGCGTTCAGTGCATCGGACGATGGTCCGGCATGAAACCGGGCCGGAGCACGGCCCGTCTACGACTACCGCGTCAGTTCCCAGCCCAGGTGGGCGATCTCCGGCGCGATCAGTTTCTCCCAGGCCAGTTCCACCGCGGCCGGGGAGCCGGGGGTGGAGATCACCACGGTGTTGCGGTACACGCCCGCCGTGGCGCGGGACAACATGGATGCGGCACCGACCTGTTCGTAGCTGAGCATGCGGAAAAGCTCGCCGAAACCGGTCAGCGGCTTTTCCAGTCTGCGGTTCAGCACGTCGAAGGTCCGGTCTCTCTTCGAGATGCCGGTCCCCCCGTTGAATATGACGATCTGGACGTCATCGCCGGTACTCGCCTCCAGGGCGGATTCGACCTGGTCCGGTTCATCCTGGATCAGGTGATAGCCGGCGACCCGGTGGCCCGCTTCCTCGATGCGTGTCCGGAGGTACTTGCCGTTGACATCCGTCTCCGGCGTGCGGGAGTCGCTGACGGTTACCACGGCGACGGCCAGGGGTCCGAGCTCGGCCGCCTGGGACTTGTGGGATGAAGTGCTCTTGGACGACATGAGGCCGGATGCTACAGCACGTCTTGCAGCCGCAGTCCCTGTTTCTTCAGGAAGGGCATCAGCCCGATCTTCGTGACCGTCCGCAAGGCGCTGACGGACATTTTGATGCGCACCGTGCGGCCGAGTTCGGGCACGTAGATACGCTTCAACTGGAGATTGGGGTACTGGCGCCGCTTGGTCTTATTGTGGGCGTGGGATATGTTGAAGCCGACCAGGGGCCCTTTTCCGGTCAACTTGCACTTTCTGGACATGAGGTCAGCCTCCAGGAACGACCTTACCGCGTTTCCCGGTACATGACGTGCCGCCGCAGCGTGGGATCGTACTTCTTGAGTTCGACGCGGGCGGTCGTGTTACGCCGGTTCTTCTTCGTGTAGTAGCAGTGCGCGCTTTCCGTGCTCTTGAGTTTCACCAGTTCACGGTTCTTGCTCTTGGCCATGCTGTACTCCTAAGGCGAGCCAATCATTTTCAAAAGCCGGTATGCCGGTATTGCCAACCAAGCGATGAAATCTAATAGGCGCGTCCGTTAAAATCAAGGAAATAAAACAAAACCCGCTGTGTCCGGGTCATCCGCGATGCCCGGAAGCCGTTCCACGCCTCGCCCGCGATGCCGGGCAGCCGGTCTACGCCTCGTCCATGGCGCAGGCTTGCAATTCTTCCAGCGACACGAATTCCAGGGACATGGCGTGGGTGGCGCTTAGCACCACCGGCGGCGCCACGCCCGCGTCATAGGCTTCTTTCCACCGGTTCACGCAGACGCACCAGCGGTCGCCGGGATTCAGGCCCTGGAAGCCGAAGGCGGGCACGGGCGTGCTGAGATCGTTTCCCGCCGCCTTCGAAAAGACCAGGAACTCCTCGGTCATCACCGCGCATACGGAGTGTACGCCCGCGTCGCCCGATCCGGTATTGCACGCGCCGTCGCGATAGAACCCGGTGAGGGGATCCGTCGAACAACCCGTGAGTGGTCCGCCGAGTACGTTCATGAGATGGTCGCGAGTCCTCCCGCGGGAAGAATTGATCAAAGGTCGAACAGGTAGGCCAGCTTGACGATCAGCGTACGATCCAGCGGGTCGCCGAGCAGGGCTTCGGTAGCGTCCCCGTTGTCGCGCCGCTCGTTGTACACCACGTAGATGTTGCTGCCCGGGCTGATGATGTAGTTGAACCGGAAATTCGACACGAACCGGTCCTGGTTCGTATCCCACTGTACCAGCGCGTTGAGGGACACGTCGGGCGAGAAGGAATAGCTGGTCCGGACGCCGAACAGATGGGCGGTGACGTCCCGCTCCCTGTTTCCGTTATCGGTGAGCGTTACGTCGTTCAACTCGTAGCGGGGTCCAATGGTGAATTTCGAACCGGCGCGCAGTCCGCCCTCGAGATTGAGCGAACGGCGGTTCCCGTTGATGTACTGGCCGAGGATGAGTTGGAGTCGGCGAACAGCGGCTTGCTCAGGTTCGTCGTGTAATGCATGCGCGAGGACGCGTCCGTGTAGTTTCCCGCGGGGAGCTTGACGCCCAGAATCGGACGCGTGCTTTCACTGATCCTGCGGTAGGCGCGGTCCAAAGTAATCCCGGCCTGCTCGCCGCCGGTGAAGAACAGTTCCCAGTGGTAGTGCTCCCGCCGGGTCAGCTGCGTGCCGTCGTCGCCGAACGTGGCGGCCAGCACGATATGGGGAAAGTACCGGCGGACGATGCTGTTGGTGGGTTCGGGCGTGAAAAACGCACGGGCCGAAACCTCGTGAAAGCCACCGAAATTACGGGCCAGGCTCCGTCGGCTGAAGAAGCCCATGCCGGGATTGAAGAACTCGGACACCCCCATGTACAGGCCCTCGAACTGCCAGAGCGGACCGTTCCAGCGCGACCACAGCCGTCCCGCGAAGCCCGATTCGCTTTCCTCGCCTGTCTGGTAGGTGGTGCCGGCCAGGAACCCGCTGACGGCCAGCTTGGGACCGATGGCCAGGTTGAAGTCGCCGCCGGCCGCGCGGTTGTAGTCTCCGCCGCCGACCCGCTGGTTGGTGACGATGAATCCCACGTTGGATTTCTCGCCCACGTCCTGGCTGATCCGCGCCACGGCGTAGATGTTGTCCTCGAGCTTGGTTTCGCCGAACCGCTCGTCGCCCGTGCGCATGAGCAGCAGGCCCAGGTTCGTCCGTCCGGCCTTGCCCGTCAGGCGGCCGCCGCCGGTGATCGGCACCTGTCTCAGCGCGCCGGAACCATCGCGCGCCAGGCCGACGTTGCGGCTGTAGAAGAGTTCCGTCTCCCGGGCCACGCCGAAGCGGAACAGTCCGCCGTTCTCAAGGAAGAAGGCGCGTTTTTCGGGAAAGAACAGGTTGAACTGAGTAAGGTTGACCTGCGCGTCGTCCACTTCCACCTGGGAGAAGTCCGTGTTGTAGGTCAGGTCGAGGGACAGGTTGTTGGTCAGGCCGTACTTGACGTCCACCCCGCCGTCGAAGTCTTCGTCCCGCGTCGAAGGGCCGGGCTCGTAGGTCCACGTGGCCCCGCCCAGGGAGTACGGCGTAACCTGCAGGTAACGGTGGTCGTGCCGCGTGAGGTTCATGCCCGACAGCGTGCCGGCCACCGACACCTGGGAGATGTTGAAGGGACGGATGACGGGCGCCCAGAAGGACTGTTCGTTGCGGCGGCGGATCTGGCGCTCCAGGTTGATCCCGAAATCCACGTCGTCCCCGGTCTCGAAGCGCAGCGTGCTCCAGGGAATGGCCATCTCGGCGTACCACCCCTCTTCGTTCCGGGAGGTGTATACGTCCCACACGCCGTTCCAGTCCGTCAGGATGTTGGTATTGAAGCGGCCTTCCGAACGGCCCTCGTTGCGCACCTGGGCGTCATAGCGGGCGCCGTCCGGGTTGGTGGCGAAGAGAATGCCGTTCTGCCGGTCCATGAACGTGTCCAGGATGATCTGGAAGTAGTCGTCGTCCGCCAGATCGCCGTCCCGCGCCATCTGGGTGGCGATGATCTGGGAGGGGTCCGAGTCGTAGGCCCAGACGCCGATGTACATCGTCTGTTCGTCATAGAGGACCCGCACCTCGGTCCGCTCGGACGCCGGCTGGCCTTCGTCTGGGCGTTGCTGGGTGAAGCCGCTGGCGGCCAGGGCGTTCTGCCAGATATCCTCGTCCAGGACGCCGTCCATGTGCAGCGCTTCCAGGATGCGCAGCGGGACGATCTCCCGCTCCTGCGCCGACGCCGGACCGGCGGTCTGCACGGTCTGCACAGCCAGGTAGGCGGCCAGCAGAACAGCGAAGTAGAACGGGGGCAGGGCGCGCGGGGATGTACGAACACGGTACATCGTGTTATTCCTCCATGGCCTGTCCGAACGGTACGGACAGGCTGATCGTAACATTCCGACCCGGATCGTCGGTAAAATAGCGGAACCGGCTCAGGTAGTCCCGGTAGCGCTTGTTGAACAGATTGTGCACGCCGAACTGCATGCGGACCGGTTGATCGGCCACGGCTACCTCCGCGTGCAGCAGCACGTCGAAGAGGTTGTAGCCGGCTGGCGGGTCCGCAAAATCGATACCTTCAGGAAAATGCTCCTGCCGCAGGACGAAATGGCCTTCGAATCCAATCCCGGCTTCCAGCAGGTGCCCGGCGGCGGGCAGGCGTAAATCAATGCCGGTGATCAACCGGGTGGGCGGCATCTGGAACAGGGGCTCGTTTTCCGACGTGTCTCGTCCACGGACGATCGAGGCGGACAGATAGGTGCCCATGTACCGGGTCAAGTCGTATTCCAGGTATCCGTCTAATCCCTGGATCACCGCGTCGGACTGGACATAGGTAAATTTGGGGAACGCACCCCGGATTGTCAACACAAGATCGCCAGCCGGCAGCAGCGATATGAAGTTGCGATAATTCGATCTGAAGAACCCCAGCTCGCCGTGGCCCCGGTCCCCCCGGTACCGCAGGGTGAGATCCGTGTTCAGGCTCGATTCCGTGTCCAGTTCCCTGTCTCCGATTTCGAACTGCGCCGTACCATGATGAACGCCGTAACTGTATAACTCGTTCACCCCGGGTGGACGCCAGGCCCTGCCGATGTTGGCGGCGACGGCCAGTGTCGGGGTCAATTCGTGGATCAGGCCGATCACCCCGGTCATGTTGCGGTAGGTGAAGATTCCTCCTTCGACAATCTCGGTGGCACGCCGTCCTTCGTTCGAGTAGATCTCCGCCCAGCGGTAGTCGTATCGCAAACCGGTATCAACCGTGGTCTTGCCCTTCGTCCAGGATTCCAGGGCGAACACCCCTGAACTAAAGGCCAGGAAATCGGGGATGAGGAACCCCGTGCTGAACCGCTCGTTCCGCTGACGCATGCCGCTGACGCCGATCTTTCCGTACCAGTTTCCAAAGTTCCTGTGGTGGAAGATCACTTCGCCGCTGTGCGTCTGCAGTCCCAGGTCGAACCCGGGCCTTACAGGCGGGGCGCCGCTTCGTGTGGAGTCCCATTCCTCGCGCCGGTTGTACTGCTGGCCGTACCGCAGTTCGAGATTTCCCACCCCGTCGAAGCGTACCAGAGACCGAACGGACAGAAGATCGTGGTCCACCCGCTGGCGCGGATTGTCGATTTCGTAGGTGAATTCGCCCGAGACCCAAGGGTCGCCCCGCTCAATGGCCCGTCTCAGATCCGTGGTGTTGCCGATGTGGGCGCCTTTGTAGATCCCCAGCCAGGTACCGAAATGACTGAAATAAGCCTCCGTGTCCACCCGGTCCGTCGAATAACCCAGTGCCACGGAGTAGTTTTTTTCATCGAATCCGGAATTCCGTATGACGTGCTTCGGCGCCCGGGCATCGCCCGCCCGGCGAAGACTGCCCTGCACCCGCCACTTGAGTCCCGGAATGCGGTGAAGCGCTCCCTGCAGGAGGAGGGAAGCCGCCCCCTGTTTGTTGTTGGAAAAGAGATTCGTGTTGAACCGGCCGCCCACTCCCGGATCCACGGGCAGTTCCGGCGGTTCGATGCGGATTACGCCCCCGATGGCCCCGGCGCCGTACTGCACGCCGGCGGCGCCCTTGAGCACCTCGATGCGGGCAGGTGCAAAGGGGTCGATCTCGGGTGCGTGGTCTCCGCCCCATTGCTGTCCTTCCTGGGTAACCCCGGCGTTGAGTACCAGCACCCGGGCGCTGTGCACGCCGCGCACCACGGGCTTCGAAATGGCCGGTCCCGTGGTCAGGGAGGATACGCCCGGCAGGGACTCCAGCGTCTCGCCCAGCGTCTGGCCACGGCGTTCCTCCAGAGCGGACGGGGGCAGGACGAGAACGGACTGGCTGGACCCGGTGAGTTCGCCCACCAGGTCCCGGTCGCCCGTGACGGTGACCTCCTCGCCGAGAAGCACCTCCGGCTGCATGCTCACTTCAAGCGCCTTCGGTTCGGTTTCGGAGACGATCACCTCGCTCCGGATCGTCCGGTAGCCGATAAACCGGAATTCGATCGTGTGGCGGCCCTGGGGTACGTTTTCCAGCCGGAATACGCCTTTTTCATCTGTAAACGCACCGATTTCGAGCGCCGGCAAAACAACGGTCACCGCCGGCAACGGATCGCCGCGCTCGCTCAGCACCTTTCCGCTCACCGTAGCGGCCCGTGCCGCTGCCGGAAATAAGAGGCAGGACAGGGCGATCGCCAGGATGGCGCACCGTACTTTCGTCGCTTTCATTTGCAATCACTCCAAGCCCGCGTTTAAGGGGAACAGGCCACGGCCGTGACCGTACCGCGAATGGACCACGGCCGTGACCGTACTATGACCGCACTTCGACTTCGAAGGTCACTTCGAAATCCGTCTCGTCGCTCGGTGTCACGCCGTCTTTGGGTCCGGCGTCGTAATGACTCTGAGAGATCCGGAACTGACCGTTCCGCGCGTTAGCGGGGACCGTAAGCGTAAATTTGAGTCCGACGGGATGATCGGCGCCCGTGTTCGTCACATAATCGGATTCCTTGTCCGCATAAGCGACGGTTGCCGGCGAAAATCCCCCGAGTGTTGCGAAAAACACCTGATGGGCCTCGGCTTCCTCTTTAACTTCCTCGGTGATGTCCTCCGGCGGGGTTTCCAGCTCGTTCAACTCAAGCAACATCCCGTCGTAAACCGTACCGGCGTCTACGACGATTCTGTCCACGACCGGGTCGTTGCCGCCTTCACCATCGAGGTCCTGGAACTGCACGGTGAGCGACGATCCCCCTCCCTGGGGCGTCAGCGTGACCTTGATTGTCGTGAAGAGCTCTACTTCTCCCGGTCCGTGGTCGTGGCCATGATCGTCGTCGTGGTCGTCGTCCTCATGATGTTCGTCAGGATCGTCCGGACCCATTGGATTGGAGTCATTATCGTCGGCGCAGGAAAACGTCAGCGCGGCGGCCAACATCGCGGCGGTCATGACGGACAGTAAGTTCCATCGGTATTTCAACATTTTGAGCTTCTCTTCCTTTGCTGTGCTGCGTGAAGTAATCTGAACATTCCGTACCTGAGACTCCATGTCTCGATATCCTAATTTCTCGATTCCGATAATCAGCCTGCGAGCCAGGCTCCGTCAGCAGGACCGCGTACCAGACTCCGTCAGCAGGACCGCGCGATGCTCGAGCCCGTGCATCGGTCCGGTACAACCCGCTGCCGCTCGCACGGGGAAGCGCGGGATCAGGTTCCGCGAACGGCTGCGGTGCTCCGATCCCGAATACCCGGGACCTGGACCGCAGGTTCCATTTCGAAATTCACTGCTGACCGATGCTGGAGAACCCTGAGCCGATGAATGGAATCGGCACGATACCATCTGTACTTGGATTCGTCCGGGCGGTATTGACACGGCCTGCGACTCGCACGGTCAGATAGGTCTGGACGGCCAGAACGGTCTGGAAGACTTGAATGGCTGGATTTACAAGCCAGGGATGTCTGGAATCGGTTACGGACCGCGCCTGATAGATTCAGGCGTTTGTCCGGATCATCCGGGCTGGCAGGTCAGGGAAGGGGCGGTGCGCGGTTACGGTGCTGCTTGGCCTGTATACGGGGGTGCCCAGGTTGCGATGCGCCGGCTGCGAAGCCGACGATATCGTAGTCCGGGAGGGTTGGGGATGACTGCTCAAGCACCGCGGTGAACGCGGCGGCGCAAAGGCAGATCTGGCAGTGTTCCACATGTCCGGCGTCGGTCTCCAACTCATCGCAGTCGTGCGGGGGATGCGCGAAATACACGGCAAACGCGACGGCGAAGGACAGCGTGAGGAGTTTCATGGGAGACCCGTCACCAGGTGGCTTGATCTATCAAAGAAATGGAACAGATACGACGAAATGCCAGTTGCTCGAATTTAATCGGTGAGGGACGGTTTGTCAATCGGTTTCTATTGCTCAATAGACTGTCCGAAGGGAATGGACAGGCCGAATGTGACGTTGCGGCCCGGATTGTCGATGTAGTACCTGAAACGGCTCAAGTAGTCCCGGTACCGCTGGTTGAACAGGTTGCGAACGCCGAACTGCACGCGCACGGGCTGGTCGGCCACGGCGATTTCAGCGTGCAGGTCCAGGTCGAAGAGCTCGTAGCCGGCCGGCGGGTCCGCATAGTCGATGCCTTCGGGAAAGTTGTTCTGCCGCAAGACGAAACGGCCTTCGAGCCCGATACCGGCGTCAAGGAGCCGCCCGCCGGTGGGCAGGTGGAAACTAAGGCCGGCGATGAACCGGGTGGCCGGCATCTGGTACAGGGGCTGGCTTTCCGCCGTGTTCCGCCCACGAACGAAGGAGGCGGACAGATGGGTGTCGATGTGCGGCGTCAGTTCGTATTCCAGGTACCCGTCGAATCCCTGGATCACCGCGTCGGACTGGACGTAGGTGAATTTGGGAAATGCGCCTCTGATGGTTAAGACGAGATCGTCCGCCGGCAACAGCGAGATGTAGTTGCTGTAATGGGAACGGAAAAGCCCCAGTTCGCCGCGGCCCCGGTCCCCCTGGTACCGCAAGGTCAGGTCCGTGTTCAGGCTCGATTCCGTGCCCAGTTCCTTGTCTCCGATTTCGAACTGCGCCGTGCCGTGATGGACGCCGTGACTGTACAGTTCGTTCACCCCGGGAGGCCGCCAGGCCCGGCCGACGTTGGCGGCGAGGGCCATGTCCGGCGTCAACTCGTAGATCAGGCCGAGCACACCGGTCATGTTGCGGTAGGAAAAAATGCCGCCATCGACGATCTCGGTAGCGCGGCGGCCCGTGTTCGAGTAGATCTCCATCCACCGGTAGTCGTAACGCAGACCCGTCTCCAGCGTGGTCTTTCCCTTCGTCCAGGACTCCAGGGCGAACACGCCGGCACTGTAGGCCAGAAAGTCGGGAATCAGGAAACCGGTACTGAAGCGCTTGTTCTCCTGGCGCATGCCGCTGACGCCGACTTTTCCGTACCAGTTTCCGAAATTGCGGTGCTGGAAGATCGCGTCGCCGCTGTGGGTCTGCAGCCCCTGGGAGAAGCCGGGCCTGGCCACACCGCCGCTCCTGGCGTGGGAGTCCCACTCCTCGCGCCGGTTGTACTGCTGTCCGTACCGGAGTTCGAGATTGCCCCTCCCTTCAAAACGTACAAGGGATCGAACGGAAAGGAGATCGTGGTCCACCCGCTGGCGCGGATTATCGATTTCGTAGGTGAAGGAACCCACGATGGTCGGCTCGCCGCGCTCAATGGACCTTCGCAGGTCCGTGGTGTTGCCGATGTGGGCCCCTTTGAAGATCCCGATCCAGGTGCCGAAATGGCTGAAGTAGGCTTCGGTGTCCACGCGGTCCGTCGTATAACCCAGCGCCATCGAATAGTCCCGCTCGTCGAACCCGGAATTCCGTATGACGTGGACCGGTGCGTGGGCGTCGCCCGCCCGGCGCAGGCTACCCTGGACCCGCCACTTGAGTCCCCCAAGCTGCCGCAGGGCGCCCTGAAGGAGCAGCGAACCCGCGCCTTGCCGGTTATTGGAGAACAGATTCGTGTTGATCCGGCCGCCCATGCCCGGTCTCGTGGGCAGTTCCGGCGGTTCAATGCGGATGACGCCGCCGATGGCGCCGGCGCCGTATTGCACGCCGGCGGCGCCCTTGAGCACCTCGATGCGGGCCGGGGAAAAGGGATCGATCTCCGGGGCGTGATCTCCGCCCCACTGCTGTCCTTCCTGGGTAATTCCGGCGTTGAGCACGAGGACTCGGGCACTGTGGACGCCTCGCAGCACCGGCTTCGATACGGCCGGGCCCGTGGTCAGGGTGGATACGCCCGGCAGGGATTCCAGCGTCTCGCCCACGGTCTGGCCCCGCCGTTCCTCCAGTTCGGAAAGGGGCAGGACGAGTACGGACTGGGTGGACCCGGTGAGCTCGCCCGCCAGGTCCCGGTCGCCCGTGACGGTGACCTCCTCGCCGATAAGCGCCTCCGGTTGCATGCTTACTTCCAGCACCTTCGGCTCGGATTCGGAGACGACCACCTCGCTTCGGATCGTTCGGTAACCGACGAACCGGAACTCGATCGTGTGCCTGCCCACCGGCACGTTCTCCAGGCGAAACCGGCCTTCCTCGTCGGAGAACGCCCCGATTTCGAGATCGGGCAGGATAACGGTCACCGCCTGCAATGGCGCTCCGGCCTCGTTCAGCACCTTGCCGGTCACCGTGGCGGCATGCGCTACGGCCGGAAGGACCAGGCAGGACACGGCTGTCGCCAGGATGACGCTCAGGGTTTTCGTTGCATTCATGGGAAACCCCCAGGCGCGCGATTCCGCGAACAGATCACTCTGCAAGCAACTCACACTGCATTAAGACTACTTAACGTGTTAAATGCTACCAGACGCATTAACGCACGAGGACTTCGAAGGTTACGTCGATGTCCGTCTCGTCGCTCTGGTTCACGCCGTCCTTGGGTGCTTCATCAAAGTGACTCAGAATGACGCGTAACTGGCCGTTCTGCGCATTTTCCGGCACGGAAAGGGTAAATGCGAGGCCAACGGGATGGTCCGCTCCCGAATTCGACACGTAGTCGGACTCCTTGTCCGCGTATTCCACGGTAGCCGCTGAGAAACCCCCGAGGGTCTCAAAGAAGAACTGGTGGGCCTCGGCTTCCTCCTCCACCTCCTCGGTGATGTCCTCAGGAGGGGTTTCGGTCTCGTTCAATACCTCGACCATACCGTTGTAATCCGTTCCCGCGGTTACGGCCAGCACGTCCACGACTGGCGCGTTGCCGCCTTCGCCGTCCAGGTCCCGGAACCGCACGGTAATCGACGATCCACCGCCACTGGGCGTAAGGGTGATCGCAAGCGTCGTGATGAGTTCTTCCTCGCCCGGTCCGTGGTCGTGGTCGTCGTCATGGTCGTCTTCCTCATGTTCATCCGGATCGTCGGGACCGGTAGGACTGGCGTCGTCATCAGCGCAGCCGAACGTCAATGCGGCGGAGACGAATACCGCGGCGGTCAGAATGGAAAGTACGTTCCAGCGATGCCTGAACATATCGAGCTTCTCCTCAATGTGTTGTGATGCGTGGGTTGAATGGATGCTGCTGTCTGAATCGAACGGTTACTGTGTGGTGCCCAGGGTGTCGGTCTCGACCGGGACTGTTTCGGCCGGCCTCCTGGCTGGTTCGCCCGACGTCAGGGTCGGTTCGACCGGCATAAGGGTCGGCGCGGTCACGTCTGGGGCCGGCGCGGCCTCAACCATGATCGGTGCTACTTCGACCGGGGCCGGCGCGGCCGGCGACGCGACCGTCGTCAGAACCCATGTCGCAGCCGATGTCCGGCCAGAACAATTGAATCGGTTTTGACTAAAATGGGTCGCGGACCGTGCCGTGTGGATCAGGCGATCGGCCGGAGCCAGCGGAGTGTCGGATCAGGGAAAGGGCGGAGCGCGGTTGAGGTGCTGCGCGTTTCGTGTCTGGGGATACCCGGTTTCAGGCGCGGCGGCCACGTAGCCGATGAACGCGTGGTCCGGGAGGGAAGGAGGCGAGTCTACAAGCACCGCGGAGGACGCGGCGCCGAAAAGGCAGCCCTGGCTATGGTCCGCAATCGCGGCGTCCGTTTCCAGTCCATGACAGTGATGCGGCGGACTGGTAAACAGAAAGGCGAATACCAGGACGGAGGAGAGCGTAAGCAGTTTCATGCCGGACTCGTCACGCGGTAAACGGACCCATCCAAAATGGTGCAACTTTCGGAATCTTTTTGCTTGTTTCAGTCACGTAATATTGCGCCATTTCAGCCGATTTGTCAAGTGATTTCGCGCCTTCGCACAATACGGACTTGACACGGACAGGGCCCCTTGTTATTATCCGACGCCGCGAAAAAAGGAATGCGAAAAGTACGCGGACATCTGCTTTTTTAATGTAATAAAAGGAGCGAGAACAGGGGTGTCCGGGAAAACCATGATCGAGGCGAGGAGCCTGTGCAAGTACTACGGTTCCTTCGTCGCCGTGCAAGACATCTCCTTTACCATACCCGAGGGCCAGATCGTGGCCTTCCTCGGACCGAACGGCGCGGGCAAGTCCACGACGATGAAGATCCTCAGCGGGTACCTGGGCGCCAGCGCGGGCACCGCGGCCATCGCCGGACTCGACGTGAGAAGCGACCGCCTCTCCATGTCGAGGCATCTTGGATACCTCCCGGAGAACGGTCCGCTGTACCAGAACATGACGCCGCTGGAACTCCTGCGGTTCTTCGGCGAAGCCCGTGGTCTCGATCGGCTTCGGCTGTCCGAGCGCATGGATTACGTCATCGACCGGTGCAGCCTTCACGAAGCGCTGGAAAAGCCCATCGACAAGCTGTCCCGGGGCAACAAGCAGCGGGTCGGCCTCGCGCAGGCCCTGCTCCACGACCCCGACGTGCTCATCATGGACGAACCGACCGCCGGGCTCGACCCGAACCAGATCCGGGACTTCCGCCAGGATATCCGGTTGCTCGGGCAGACCAGGACCATCCTGCTCTCCACCCACATCCTGCAGGAAGTGGATCTCATCGCCGACCGCGTTCTCCTGATCAACGAGGGCAGGCTGGTCTTCGATGGTCCGCCTGCCGATCTGCGCCGCGGCGGATCACTGGAGGAGTCTTTCCACGCGTTGACCGGACACGGCGGGGAGGCGGGTGAATGAACCTCGGCCCGGCAAACCGAATCAACGTCAGGCTGGTGGCGGCCATCGTCCGAAGGGACCTGCGCCTGGCCTTCAGCAATCCCACGGGATACGTCTTCGTTACGCTGTTCATCTTCCTCAGCGCGGCCGCCGCGTTCTGGCAGGTCCCGTTCTTCCTGAACAACCTGGCGAACCTCGATCAGCTGAACGCCGTGTTCCCCTACCTGCTGCTCTTCTTCATCCCGGCACTGACCATGGGCGTCTGGGCCGAGGAAACCCGGCAGGGTACGGATGAACTGCTGCTCACGCTCCCGGCGACGGACCTGGAGATCGTCCTGGGGAAATACCTCTCGGTGGTGGGCGTCTATACGGCCTCGCTCGCGCTGTCCCTGACCCACGTGCTGGTCCTGATGTTTCTCGGCAGTCCCGACCTTGGGCTCATGGTCGGAAACTACCTGGGATACTGGCTCGCCGGCGCCGCCCTCATCTCCGTCGGCATGCTGGCGTCCCTGCTGACCTCGCACGTCACCATCGCCTTCATCCTCGGCGCGCTGTTCTGCGCCGCCTTCGTTCTCATCGGTCCCATAGCCGGCGGTATCAGCGACGGGTTGCGGAGCCTGCTTTCGCCCTTGGGGTTGTTCACCGCCTTCGACGACTTCGCGCGCGGCGTCGTCAGTTTCTCCGGACTGGTCCACTTCGTCTCCGTCGCCGGTCTGATGCTGTATCTCAACGTGGTGCTGATCGGCCGGCGCCACTGGCCCGTGCAGGCCGGCGGATACCGGATGGGGATCCACCATGGCGCGAGGGCGGCGGCCCTCGTCGCGGTGGTCATCGGACTGAACGTCATCCTGGGCCGTGCAGGCGTCCGCCTGGACGTAACCGCCGAAGGGCTCCATTCGCTTTCCGACGAGACCGTGCAGATGCTGTCGGAGCTGGACCCGGAGCGGCCCGTGTTCATCCAGGCCTTCGTGAGTCCGGAGGTGCCGGAGTCCTACGTACAGACCCGATCGGGCCTGATCGACGTGCTCAAGGAGCTGGACGCCGTGGGCGGCAGCCGGGTCCAGGTACGGATCCAGGCCACGGAGATGTACTCTCCCGAGGCCCGGGAGGCCAGGGAGCGATTCGGCATAACTCCCCTCGAACTGCCTAATCTGCGCAGCGCCCGTTCGGGGTTCACGAACGTCTTCGCCGGCATCGCCGTCACCTGCGGTCCCGAGGAACAGGTGATCGGGTTCCTGGATTCAGGACTCCCCGTCGAGTACGAACTGGTGCGCAGCCTGCGCGTGGCCGCCCGGGCGGACCGCGCGAAACTCGGCATACTCGCCACGGAAGTGCGGCTCTTCGGCGGATTCGATTTCAACACCATGCAAAGCCGGCAGCCCTGGGCCATGACCGAGGAGCTGCGCAAACAGTACGACGTGGTGCAGGTCCAGCCCCAGGAGGACTATCCCGATGACCTGGACGTGCTCCTGGCCGCCCTGCCCAACACCCTGACCCAACCCGAAATGGACCGGCTGTCGGAATACATCGCCTCGGGGAACCCCACGCTGCTCCTGACGGACCCGCTGCCCTCCTTCAACCTGGCCCTTTCCCCTTCCGAGCAGAAGGGGGCAAGCGCCAATCCCTTCGCCGGCAACCAGCAGCCCGCTCCCGTGCCGAAGGGCGATATCCAGGGCCTGCTGCGCAGATTCGGCGTGGAATGGACCACCGGCCTGATCGTATGGGACCAGTACAACCCCCACCCCGGCATGGCCCACCTCCCGCCGGAAGTGGTCTTCGCGTCCCCGGGCAACGAGAATCCGGACACCTTCAACCGGGAAGCCGTCAGCACCGCGTCGCTGCAGGAACTCGTCTTCATCTTCCCGGGCCGGCTGCAGCATGCCGGCTCGGCGGACTTCACGTTCACCCCCCTGGTGCAAAGCGGTAATATGTCGGGGCTGACCGCCTATTCCCAGCTCGTCCAGCGCAACTTCTTCGGCGGATCGCAACTGGTGCTCACCAATATCCCGCGGCGCGCGAGCCAGAACGCCTACACGGTGGCGGCCCACGTCACGGGCAACGCGGCCGGAACGGCAGGCGCGGAAGGCAATGAATCTCAAGCGGAAGGCGCGGCCGGAGCCGCGGCCGGCGACGACGCGCCCGGCGCCGGAGACAAAGCGTCGGTCAACCTGGTTGTCGTGGCCGACGTGGATTTCGCTTCGCAGCAGTTCTTCGACATCCGCCGCATGGGCGCCGCCGGGCTGAGCTTCGACAACGTCACCTTCTTCCTTAACCTCATGGACGTGCTGGTCGGAGACGAATCCTTCATCGCCCTGCGCAGCAAGCGGGTGCGTTACCGCACGCTCGAGACCGTCGAAAGGCAGACCATGGCCTACACGGAGCAGCGGGTCAGGGACGAGGACGCCGCCGAGGAGGAGGCGCAGGCGGCGCTGGACCAGGCCCGGCGCCGGCTCACGGCCCGGGTGGACGAGGTCCGCCAGCGGACCGACCTGGACGAGCAGACCCGGCGGATCATGGTCCGCAACCTGGAGGAAGTGGAGAACCGGCGGTTCGAGACGCTGCAGACCAATATCGAGGCCGAAAAGGAAGCCAGGATCGAGGAAAGCAAGGAGATGATGGAAAGCCAGATCCGGCTGATCCAGAACACCATCAAGAACCTGGCCGCCCTGCTTCCGCCCGTGCCGGTCTTCCTCCTGGGCGTATTCATCTTCCTCCGGCGCAGGCGTCGCGAGAACGAAGCGGCCGCCGCCGCGCGGCGGCTGAGGAGCTGACCATGGACGAAACACGCAAGACCCTGGCCTTCGTCGCCGCGGCGGCCGTGGTGACCGCCGCCGCCTTCCTCGCGGCTCCGGCCGACCCGACGCCGGAAGCTTTCTCGGACCGCGGCGAGGCTTTCTTTCCGGATTTCGCCGATCCGAACGACGCGGTCTCCCTCGAAGTCATCGACTTCAACGAAGCGACCGGAGGGATCAACGCCTTCAGCGTGGTGTTCAAAGGCACGCGCTGGCGCATCCCCTCCCATCACAACTACCCCGCCGACGACAAGGACCGCCTGGCCCGCACGGCCGCCGGGCTCATCGAGGTCCGCAAGGACGACGTGGTCGCCGAGATCGCCGCGGACCACGAGGCACTGGGCGTGGTGGATCCGCTGGACGAGTCGATCGCCTCCCTGTCCGGGCGCGGTAAGCGCGTTACGATCAAGGACGGAAACGACAACCTGCTCGCCGACCTCATCGTCGGCAGGACCGTTCCGGGCCGGGAAGGTCAGTACCGCTACCTGAGGGTGCCCGGCCAGAAGCGGACCTACGCGGCGCGGTTCGACGTGGACGTCTCCTCCCGGTTCGGCGACTGGATCGAAAAGGACCTGCTGGAAGTGGACCAGGCGCGTATTGAACAGGTGATTCTGAAAGACTACTCCATAGACGAGCGTACCCGCATGCTGGACCAGCGCGACACGATCGTGCTGTCTAAAGGGGATCCCGACTGGACGGCCAACCGCATGCGGACCGGGCAGAAGGTCGACGCGGTGAAGATGGAAGACCTGCTCAAGGCCCTGGACGAGTTGACCATCGTGGGCGTCCGGCCCAAGCCCGCCGGTCTTTCCAGGAGCCTGGAAGACAACGACGAAGGCATCAGCATCACCCGGAGCGATCTGGCCTCACTGCAGCAGAAGGGCTATTACTTCACGGGGGACGGCCAGCTGGTGTCCAACGAAGGTGAAACCCAGGTCCGCACGGAGGACGGGGTCATCTATACGTTGCGGTTCGGGGAGATCGTGTACGGCGTAGGAGACGAGGTTACGGCCGGCCTGATAGGTGCGGGCAGTGCGGGTGGAGCGGGTAGTCCGGGCGGTTCGCTCGGCTCCGGCGGCCCTGGCGGCTTTGGAGCCGGAAGCCCCGCGGGACCGGGCGAGAACCGTTACCTGTTCATCACGACCGGATTCGACGCGAGCCTCTTCCCGGAACCGCCCGAGCCCACCGACCTGGGTTTCCAGGCCCGGGCGGACTCCCTCCGGACCGAGGCCGACCGGACCAATGCCGATCTCCACGAAAAACACGAGACCTGGCGGCAAAGCGTCGATACGGGACGGCGGACCTCCGCGGACCTGAACGCCCGATTCGCACAATGGTACTACGTCATATCCGCGGAGAGCTTCGACCGGATCCGCCTGAAACGCACAGACCTGGTAACCTCCGAGTAGATGGTGACCGGTTCAACCCGAAATCACACCTGCGCGGAGGTTATCGCGCGAACCCTTCACGAAGCCGGCGTCCGATTCGCTTTCGGCCATCCCGGCGGTGAAGTGCTTGAGCTTATCGACGCACTGGAACGGTCGGGGATCCGGTTCGTCCTGACCGGACAGGAGTCCACGGCGGCCTTCATGGCGGCGGCCGTAGGACGCCTGACCGGCACTCCGGGGGTCTGCGTGGCGACCCTGGGACCCGGCGCCTGCAACCTGGTGCTCGGCGTGGGTACCGCCTACCTGGACCGCGACTCCGTCCTGGCCATCTCCGCGCGGACGTCCACGGAAAGGCACCACCGGAGCAACAAGCAGAACCTGCCGCTGATCGACCTGTTCACCCCCATCACCCGGTGGTCGGCCCCCTTTCACGGCGGGGCGTGGGAGGCCCCTGGCAAACCCGGGCCCCCCGGGGGGGGGGGCCCGCGGCGGGGGCCGGTATACCTCTCCCTGCCGTCGGACGTGGCGGGAAAGCCGGCCGCCGGCCCGGATTCCGCGGGCAGCCAGGCCGGCCGCGGGACCGTGCTTCCACCGCTTGCGACCCCCGCAGACGAATCGGACCTGCCCCGCATCCTGTCCACGTTGAACGGCGCCGAAAGACCCGTCGCCGTGGTCGGCATCGCCATGGACGCGGCCAGGGACGCGTCGGCTGTCCGCCGTTTCCTGCGCGATACCGGCCTGCCCTATGTGTCGACCGTGCAGGCGAAGGGGATCGCCGATGAACTCGGAGACGGTTTCCTTGGCACGATCGCGCCGGCCGCCGGTGAAGACCGGATCATCGAGTGGCTGCAGCGAAGCGACTGCGTGCTGGGCATCGGCTTCGATCCGGTGGAGGTCTCCCGGCTCTGGCATTTCGACGCGCCGCTGCAGATCATCGCCAACGCCCCCGTGGGGTTCGGTACCTTTACGCCGCCGGCGGCCTGCGTGGGCGACGTGTCCGCCCTCCTGGGCCGCATCACGGAAGGATACCACGGGCGATGCCTGTGGACGGCCGACGATATCGGTTATCTGAGGGCCCGGGTCGACGCGGTCTACCACCCGCCGTCCGAGGAGGGACCGGAAGGCATGTCGCCCTATCACCTGGTGGGCGCCCTGCGGGACGCGCTCCCGGACGACGTCGTCGTTTCCTCGGACGTGGGCGCGCACAAGAACGTAATGGGACAGCGATGGCGTGCGCCGGAACCGGGCACCTTTCTCATGTCCAACGGCCTTTCTTCCATGGGTTACGGGGTAGGCGCGGCCATGGGCGCGGCCATGGCCCTGCCCGACCGACCGGTTGCGGCGGTGACGGGAGACGGCGCCTTCGCCATGATGGTCCATGAACTCGAGACGATCAAGCGAACCGGCATCGCGCCGTTGATTGTCGTCCTGTACGACGCTTCGCTGGCGGTCATCAAGATCGCCCAGCAGGCCAGGGAACTTCCCGTGACCGGTGTCGACTTCGCACCGGTGGACTGGGTGAAGGTCGCCGAAGGATTCGGAATCCCCGCGGAGACCGTAAGCACCCTGGACGAAACCCGCGACGCCGTGGCGCGGTGGGTGCGCAGGCGGGAGGCGCGGGTCCTGGTCGCCCGCGTGGACGAGCGGCTCTACACGGGGTTGAAGTACTGATTTTCCGGGTTCCCGGGAGGATCCGTCAGCAGGCACCGCGGTACGGAAGGCTATCCGCGGCGCAGCGAAAAAAAGCGTGGCGCTGAAGCGCCCCGTCGGTATATTGAACCCGCCTTAAGCAGACCCGGTCCACCACCGGCCCGGACCGCCGTCTCACCACCCACTGTACTCCAGGAGAGAAACTGCATCTATGGGGGGCGACTTTACCCTGTATCTGGCCGTAGCGCTCGGGCTGTACATGGCCTTCTCCATCGGCGCGAACGACGTGGCCAACGCCATGGGTACGTCGGTGGGGTCCAGGGCGCTCACGATCAAGCAGGCCATCCTGATCGCCGGCGTGCTCGAATTCCTCGGAGCCTTCCTGGTGGGAGGCCAGGTCACCAAAACCGTCCGGGGAGGCATTCTGGACCCCCAGATTTCAGCGGCCGCGCCGGAGCTCATCGTGTACGGCATGCTCGCGGCGCTGATGGCCGCAGGTACCTGGCTCGTGGTCGCATCCAGGCTGGGCTGGCCCGTGTCGACCACCCATTCGATCGTGGGCGCCATCGCGGGCTTCGGCATCGTCGCCTTCGGCGTCGGCGTCGTGCAGTGGGAACAGTTGACGCAGATCGTCGCATCCTGGATCGTCTCGCCGCTGCTGTGCGGCGTCCTGGCCTACCTGATCTTCAGCGCGATCAAGTGGACGATCCTCCGCCACCCGGACCCTGTGCGGCGGACCCGGAAGTGGGCGCCGCTCTATATCTTCAGCGTCGTCGTTGTAATCTCGCTGGTCACGCTGTTCAAGGGATTGCAGAACGTCGACCTGGATCTGACGCTGGCCGAGTCGCTCCTCTGGTCCAGCATCCTGGGCATCTTCGCCGTAATCGCCGGGCACTTCGTGCTTGGGCTGATCAACAACCGGCCGGGCGCCGAGACCGTGGACGCATCGTCCGGTGACGGCCAGATGGCCATCGTCGAGAAGATGTTCGGCGTGCTCCAGATCATGAGCGCCTGCGCCGTGGCCTTCGCCCACGGCTCCAACGACGTGGCGAACGCCATCGGACCGCTGGCGGCCGTGGTGAATATCAGCCAGTCCGGCGTGGTCAACCCCGAGTCTCCGGTGCCCAGCTGGCTTCTCCTGGTCGGCGGCATCGGCATCGTCATCGGCCTGGCGACCATGGGATACCGCGTCATGGCGACCATCGGCACCAAAATCACGGAACTGACGCCCACCCGGGGATACTCGGCCGAATTCGCCGCGGCCATTACCATAGTCCTGGCCAGCCGCCTCGGCCTGCCCATCTCGACGACCCAGACCCTGGTCGGCGGAGTCATGGGCGTAGGGCTCGCCCAGGGCGTCAAGGCCCTGGACCTGAGCATCCTGGGCCGGATCGCGGCGTCCTGGATCATCACCGTACCCGTCGGTGCCCTGCTGGCGATTGTCTTCTTCTACGTTTTCCGGGCCATACTCTAATCCTGCGGCCGGAAACCCCGCATGAACGAACCCCCGCTGCACGCCGTCGACCCTGAAGAAATCCAACCGCGGCCGCGACTCGCGTTCACCCTCGCTTTCACCGCGCTGGTACTGGGAGTCTACCTGGTGCTGCAGGTCGCCGTGACGGTCGTCCTCATTGCCGTGCTGGACCTGGATCCGACGGAACGCATGGGCGACCTGATCGCCGTGGGCGTAATCTTCTCCGCCATACCCTGTACTTTCCTCCTGCTGCTCATCCTGGACCGCCCCGGGCGCGCGCTTGGCATGGACCCGCGAACCTGGCTGGCGCTCCAACCGGTCCGAGGCTCGGCCATGCTCGGTTGGGTGGTATTCGCCTTCGTGCTGCTTCAGCTTGCCGACCTGGTCACCGTGGAACTCGGTCGATCGCCGGTACCGCCGGTCATGGAATCGATCATCGAAACAACCCGGTACACGGCACTGCTCTGGTTCGCGCTCGTGATCGCCGCGCCGGTTTTCGAAGAAGCGCTGTTCAGGGGGTTTCTTTACGAGGGGCTGCGCCGGACGAAGATAGGCGCCGGGGGAGCGATCGTTGTCACTACGCTGCTCTGGACATTGCTGCACGCCGCCCAGTACGACCAGTTCTTCCTGACGCTGATCGCCCTGATCGGGATCCTGCTCGGGATCGCCCGCGAGCGTACCGGTTCGCTGTACGTCCCCCTCGCCATCCACGGGGTGAACAACCTGCTCAGTACCCTTCAGATGACGGAAGAAAGAGACGCGCTCGTCAACACGTTATTTTAGAGATGATGGCTTCTCGCGCGGATAAGGTGGGGATTCCGCAACGTACAGACCTGCCCGGCGTTGCCCGGCCTGACCTGGTTCAACCTGACCTGGTTCAGCCTCAGACGCCGAGGGCTTTCTTGTTCTCGGGAGTCAGCCTGGTCAGCGTGCGCTTGAACTTGTAGTGGCCCTCTTCGGACTTGACGGGTTTGACCAGCAGTACGGTCTGGACTTCGTCCTCCTGGTTCTTATCGCTTCCCTTGGCCATCTTGGCCGCAAAGCTCCTGTCCTTAGCCATTTCCGTTTCCTCCGTGAAGGTGAATTCCTGTTTCGTTGCAGTGCGGCCGCGATCGGCTCGTTGGTCTTCTAAACGCGACCAATCTAACGATTCTGCTTGACAAATGCAATAAAAAACAGTAGTTTATAATCACTGGCTCACCTGACCGATTCTTCAATTTTCATACAACAAGATCAAAGTAACCGTTATCGGAACCTGTCTGCGATTCCGGCGTGCGCGGATACACGGGAAGCCCGCAAATCGCCGGATCGGGGCGATTTACTTGGACCATAAGCCCTCCCGCGAGAGGAGACAACATGGATCTGTAGGGATAAGCCATGTGACCGCTGTGCTTACGTGTGCAATCGTATGGTTAATCGAGCAGCATCGTCCAGAACCCCCCTTGAGTGTTCATGCATCTTCGCGATGACTGCGCAGTATGCACGAAGGGGGATGGGGGATACAATGATCAGGATTTCCGGCAACAAACCAGCGACGTTCGTCCTGCGCTCCATCGCGCTGTTTTGCCTCATGGCGGCATTCCTCATGGTCACCGCGCAGCAGACCCTGGCGCAGGAGTCCGCCGAAGAGACGGCAACCGGTGAAGAACAGTCGACTTCAGCCGAACAGCAATTGCCCGAATTGCCCATCGTGCTGGAAGGGGAACTGGAAAGCATGACGGTGGTCGGAGCGCGGACACAGCCCCGGACCATCACCGAGTCCACCGTACCCATCGACGTGATTCAAGTCGAGGAATTCATCCAGCAGGGCGGTTCGGACCTGGCCGACCTGATGCGGAACGTCGTTCCCTCCTACAACGTCAATACCCAGCCGATCAGCGACGCGGGCACAATCGTCCGGCCCGCCAACCTTCGCAGCCTGGCGCCCGACCAGGTGCTGGTCCTCGTCAACGGCAAGCGCCGGCACCGCGGCGCCGTGATCAACTGGTATGCGAACGCCGTGGCCGAAGGCGCGCAGGGCCCCGACCTGGCGGCGATCCCGTCCATTGCGCTCGAAAGGGTGGAGGTCCTGCGAGACGGCGCCTCGGCGCAGTACGGTTCCGATGCCATTGCGGGGGTGCTGAACTTCCAGCTCAAGGACAACTACGACGGATTCAGCCTGGAGACCAAGGTCGGCAGCTTCCAGGACGGCTCCGGCCGGTTTCTCGGCGACGGGGAACTCTTCCTGATCGCGGGTAATGTGGGTGTGGGCCACGAAGACGCGTGGCTCAGCCTCAGCGTGGAATACGGCAACTCCAGCGAATCGGTCCGTTCGGTGCAGACGGCATCCGGCAGGGCCCTGATCGCGGCCGGCAATCTCGACATCGCCAATCCCGAGACATTCTGGGGCCAGCCCTTTGTACGGGACGACCTGAAGATCTTCGCCAACTACGGCGCGGCGATCGGCGATGACCTCGAGTTCTTCGGCCACGCCAACTATGCCAGCAAGGAAGTCGACGGCGGGTTCTACTTCCGCAATCCGCACACCCGCGGCGGCGTGTACCAGGGCCCCGTGGTGGATATAGGCGGCGTGATGCGGCCTACGCTGCTGGTCGGCGATCTGGACGGCGTGGGCCAGGGCAGCGAATGCGCACCGGTGCCCATCATCAACGACCGGCCGGACCAGGCGGCCTGGCTGCGGGTTCGCGACGATCCCAACTGCTTCTCGTTCCTGAAGATGTTTCCAGGGGGGTTCACGCCCCGGTTTGGCGCTTTCGCGTCGGACGAGTCCGTGGTGCTTGGCATCAGGGGAAGGGCGGCGACCTTGCTGCGCTGGGAACTGAGCGCGGCGTACGGACGCAACGAGGCCGACTACTTCATTTACAATACGGTCAACGCTTCCATGGGGCCGGACACCCCGACCTATTTCGATCCGGGCTCCTATGTCCAGTCCGAAGTCAACCTGAACTTCGACATGACCTACCCGGTCGGCAACAACCTGGTTTTGGCCGCCGGCCTCGAAAGACGGACCGAGACCTTCGAGCTCGTTGAAGGCCAGATCGAGTCCTACCTGATCGGCCAGCCCCTCGCCAGCCAGGGATTCACGCCGGCGACCAATGGTTTCGCGGGATTCAGCAAGGTCGCCGCGGGTTCATGGGACCGTTCCAACAATGCGATCTACCTGGAAGGCGGACTCACGCCCACGGACCGGTGGCTGCTCGACCTGGCCGTGCGTGCCGAAGATTTCGAAGATTTCGGTACGACCACCAACTACAAGGTGGCCACGAACTTCAGCCTGACCGACGAGGTGAAACTGCGCGGCAGCGCCAGCACGGGTTTCAGGGCGCCGACGCCCGGCCAGCAGAACGCCTTCAACATCACGACGGAGTTCGACCTGGAACTGAACGACCTGGTGAACAACGGAACGGTGCCTTCCAACAGCCGCGCGGCCGAGTTGAAGGGCGGCAAGCCGCTCGACGCGGAGAAATCCGTGAATATCTCCGCGGGCCTCGTCTTCGATCTGGGCACCGTGAGCGCCACCATCGATTATTTCGATATCCGCGTGCGTGACCGCCTGACGGTCTCCCAGAATTTTGAGCTCACCGACGAGGAGAGAGCCCCGTTGATCGCCGAAGGCTTCACCAGCGCGGCGGGGCTGCAGGGCTTTCAGTTCTTCCCCAACGACTTCGACTCCGCCAACCGGGGTATCGATGTCGTGGTTTCGGCGCCGGTGGGGACGGGTACGATGAGCCTGGCCTACAACTACACGAGCTCCGAAGTCACCGATCACAATCCGGAAATCCTGGATGCCACGCAGATCAAGGCGCTGGAGGAGGGACTCCCCAGGCAACGCGGCAATCTGACCCTGACCCAGTCCCTGGCCGATAACTGGAACGCTCTGGGGCGGGCCAGCTACTTCGGTTCCTGGTACGATTTCCGCGATGGCGAGACCTACGACGGTCGGGTCCTGGTGGACCTGGAGAGTACCATCAGGTTCAACGACGACCGGTCCAGGATCACCGTCGGAGCGCAGAACATCCTGAACACCTATCCGGACGAGAATCCCCATGCGGCCGGTGGCCCCTCGGGCGGACCCGGCAACAAGTACAGCCAGTACAGTCCGTTCGGCTTCAGCGGCGCATTCTGGTACGTCAAGTATGGCTTCTCGCTCTAGGTACGGTTTGTCGCGCTGAGTACGGCTCGACTACGCCCCGGGATCCTCAGGTTCCGGGGCGTTTCGTTTTTATATAGGGCCGTCCGTGATTCCGGCCGTCCGTGACTCCGGCCGCCCGGGATTACTATTCAATAGACTTTGCGTGCCTTCCGCCGTATCTTGGTCCGGCTCATACGTGATCACAGGAGTGGCTGCATGACTGCGCAAACGACACGGGATAAAACCAAAAGCCGGGCCGATCGGAAGACGAAAGGCGGGAATGCCGGAGTCGGGAAGCCCGAAGGCAGGAAGCCCGATGGCAGGAAGCCCGATGGCAGGAAACCCGAGCTGAGAGGCCTTACCCTGCCCGAGATCTCGCGGATCGTCGCCGAGATGAACGAACCGGCGTACCGGGCGGGGCAGATCGCCTCGTGGGTGTACAAGAAGGCCGCAGGTTCTTTCGACGAGATGACCAACCTGTCCAAGTCGCTGCGGACCGAACTGGCCGACCGTGCGTGCCTGAACCCCCTGACCCCCGTTCGGAGGTCGAAGTCCCGTCACGGACCGACCACGAAATACCTGTTCGAACTCCAGGACGGCCAGAAGGTGGAAACGGTGCTGATCGGCGGGTCGCGGCGCAACACGCTCTGCATCTCCACGCAGGTGGGATGCGCCATCGGCTGCCGATTCTGCGCGAGTGGGCTCGAGGGCCTCGTGCGAAACATGACGTCGGCCGAAATCGTCGACCAGGTCGTACAGGTCAAGCAGCAGGTCATGCTGGCCGGCGATGACCGCCCCATCAACAACATCGTCGTCATGGGCATGGGGGAGCCGCTGGCGAATTACCGACCGGTGCTCAGGGCAGTACGGATCATCAACGCCGACTGGGGGCTCGGGATTGGCGCCCGCAAGATCACGTTGTCCACCAGCGGACTGGTACCGAAGATCTACCAACTGGCCGAAGAGAAGATCCAGTTCGAGCTGTCCGTATCCCTCCATGCCGCCGACGACCGGACGCGGACCTCGATCGTCCCGATCAACCGGCGTTATCCGCTCAAGCAGCTCATGAGGGCCTGCCGCCATTACACCGGGACTACCGACCGCATCATTACCTACGAATATGTCCTGCTCAAGGGCGTGAACGACCGGTTCCAGGACGCGGAAAATCTCGTAAAGCTGTTGAAAAAGGACAAGTGCAAGCTTAACCTCATTCCCTATAACCCGGTGCAGGGCCTGCCCTACGAAACGCCCGACGAACACCGGCGTACGGCCTTCGCGGATGCGTTGCGGGCGGGCGGACTGCAGTTGACCATACGCCGGGAGCGCGGACGGGACATCGACGCGGCGTGCGGGCAACTGCGCCTCGCCGAATCCCGCAGGAGCCGCTGACCGTTGCCTGGCGGCCTGGCGCACCGGACTGGTTGACCCGGCTTGGCCAGGCGGACCAGGCAGCCAGGCGGACCAGGTCTCACGGCACGCCGGCGGACCAGAGAAACACCATGGATCATGAATCATCACCCCGGATCCTCGTGGTGCGGCCCGACCGGATCGGGGACGTGGTGCTCTCCCTGCCGGTGCTGGACGCCCTTCGGCATCACTGGCCAAAGGCCTACCTGGCCATGCTGGCGCGTCCCTACACCCGGGACGTACTTGAGCGAAATCCCTGCCTGGACGACATATTCGAAGACGATCCGGAGTCTCTTCACCGCGGACCGGCGGGTTTTTTAAGGCAGGTGCGGCGGCTGCGCGCCCAGGCGTTCGACACCGCCCTGGTGCTCATGCCGACCATGCGCCATGTGTGGATGATATGCCTGGCGGGCATCCCCCGGCGCATCAGCGTGGGACGGAAAGTCTACCACGCGCTCACCCGCACCCGGTCCCTCAGCCGCCATCGCTATATTCCGCTCCGCCACGAATCGGATTTCTGCCTGGACCTGGCCCGGATCATCGATGCCCGGGAACCCGGGAACCGGCCGCTGATCGAATTGAAGGAGGAGGAGCGTCAGGGGGCCCGCGCGGTCCTGGCCCGGACACACGGACAGCCGGTCATCGGCATCCATCCCGGCAACGGACGAAACGCGCCGAACTGGACGGCCGAGCGTTACGCGGCACTTGCGCGGACCCTGCAGGATCGCCATGGCGCGAAGATCGTCGTGACAGGGAGCGCGGAGGAGGGGCATCTCGCCGAAGCGATTGTGTCCCCTCTGGATGAACCCGCCCTTTCGCTGGCGGGGCGGCTGACACTGGGCGAGCTCATCGCGGTGATCGGCGAACTGGACCTCCTGGTGAGCAGCAGCACGGGGCCCATGCACCTGGCCGGGGCGCTGGGCGTTCCGACGGTGTCCGTCTTCTGTCCCCTGCCCGCCAGGTCGCCCGAACGGTGGCGGCCGCTGGGCGGCCTGGACCGCAACCTCCTGCCGCCGGAAGGCCAATGCCCGACCTGCGACCGCGGACCCTTCTGCGACCTGTCCGGCATCACCGTGGACATGGTCGGGGAGGCCGCCGGGGAGCAGTTGGCCCGCGGATGTGCGAAACGATGACCGTCTCCGACACGCCATCCCGCATCCTCGTCATCCGGTTCAGCTCGATGGGCGATATCGTGCTGACCTCGCCGGTCACACGACAGTTGGACCGGCTCTTTCCGGATGCGGAGATCGACTTCCTCACGCGAAGTGAATACGTGTCACTGGCCCGTGCGCTCCCCGGGGTCGCCGCCGTGCAGCGCTTCGATCCAGGCACCGGCCTCTTGAGCCTCGTCTCCCGCCTGCGTGAAAGACGCTACGACCTGGCGATCGACCTGCACGGGAACCTGCGCAGCAGGCTCGTTGCCATGACGGGCATCGCGGGGCGGGTGCTTCGTTACGACAAACGCCGGTTCGCCCGCATGGCCATCGTCAGAAGGCGAAGGCGGTCCAGGCCCGTACCCCATACGATCGACCGTTATCTGGAAGTGCTCGACAGGTTCCAAGCAAGCGCCGCACCTGGCCTGGAAGGCGCACAAAACAC
The DNA here is from genome assembly GCA_009835325.1 of Gemmatimonadota bacterium. NCBI lineage: Bacteria > Pseudomonadati > Gemmatimonadota > Gemmatimonadota bacterium. Next base: position 30,326 of record VXWP01000017.1, read on the forward strand.
AGCGGAGAGGAGGCTGCCGCAACTCAAAGTCGACGATGCGGCGGCGGCCATAGTGGAGGAGAGACTGGCCGATGCCGGCATCGGGCCGGATGTCCGTATACTCGGCGTGGCGCCGGGCGCGTCCCATGGTCCGAAACGCTGGCCGCCGGAGCGGTTTGCCGGAGTAGCGGACCACATGGCGGAATCCCGGGACATGAAGATACTGCTGCTGGGCAGCGAGGCGGACCGGCCGGTCACCGGCGAGGTGGCCGATGCCATGGAGCGTCCGGCCGTGGACTGGACCGGGGCGACCGATCTCGCGTTGCTGCCCGCGGCCGTGCGGCGGTGCGCGCTCATGGTCAGCAACGATTCCGGCCCCATGCACGTGGCCACGGCCGTGGGCACACCCGTAATCGGCGTATTCGGCGCCACCCATCCCCGCCTGGGGTTCGCGCCGGTCGGACCGGCGGACGCCGCGGTAACGCTCGACCTGCCGTGCAGCCCCTGCAGCCTGCACGGGAATCGGGCCTGCCGGTTCCGCACCCACGCGTGCATGGAGGAACTCGATCCCCGGCGCGTTGTTGCCGAGGCAGAGCGCCGGGTACCGGTTTAGCGGAATTAACGCAGGTTGGCCGGCGGCTGCGGTGGGGATTTACTCGTCGGCACCGTATTCGAGGAGCGAGAAGACGGGACGCTCACCCAGCTTTTTCCGGCCGTCCAGGAAGGATAGTTCGATCAGGAACCCTACGCCGGCTACGACCCCGCCCGCGTCTTCGACGAGTCGACAGGCCGCCGTCGCGGTCCCCCCCGTGGCCAGCAGGTCGTCCACGATGAGTACGCGGTCTCCGGGCCTCACGGCATCCAGGTGCATTTCCAGCGCATCCGTGCCGTATTCCAGTTCGAATTCGATCCGCCGCGTCTCCGCAGGAAGCTTGCCGGGCTTGCGCAAGGGAACGATGCCCTTTCCCATGTGGTAGGCGAGCACCGGCGCCAGGATGAACCCCCGGGCCTCGATACCGGCCACGAGATCGATGGAACGCTCCGCGTATTCATCGACGAAACGATCCACGGCCTTGCGAAAGGCGGCGGGATCCTTGAAGAGCGTGGTCACGTCCTTGAAGTTGATACCGGGGATGGGAAAGTCCGGCACGTTGCGGATCTTCTGTTTCAGGGCGTCCAAGTCACACCTCGATTCTGATACCGTCTATACCCAAACGCGGCGCAGGCCGCGCAGGTCACTGTTCGAACTCACGCGTCCAGTTCTGCACGATGGTGAGGGAAGGGCGGGCTTCTTCCGCGTTGGCGGCGATGACGAACGATTCCCCTCCCCCGTACACTTCGTAACCGGGAAACCGCAGGTCATCGGCGCCCGCCTGGACGCCTTCGAAGAGCGTTTCGGGACGGCCGAAGCGGATACCCTGGCCCTCCATCACGGGTATGGCTGTCAGCCGGTTGCCCTCAACGTAATACAACATATCGCCCGACGGACTCCAGCGGGGCGTCCAGCCACTGATTGACGAAACCTGCCATCGCCCCGCACCGGTGGGAAACCGGGTTACGAAAACCTGCCAGCCGGCCCCCTGGTTCGATACGTAGGCCAGGTAGCGGTTGTCCGGCGAAAGGGCGGCCTGGACCACGCGTCCCTGGTCAGTAAAGAGCACCTGGGGTTCGGCGCCTTCTTCCGTTGAAACAAACCGTACCTGTCCCCGGTGGAAGTAAACGAGAAACCGGCCGTCATTGGAGAGCATGGGACTCCGACCCCTCAGCGAATCGGCGGAGAAAACCGCCATCTCGTCCAGTACATCGAGATTCAGCCGCATGAAAAGGGCATTCCCGCTCGAACGGCCGGGATTGACAGCCGGGTAAATCGCAAACACGATCGAGCCGCCGTCCGGCGCAAAGCTCGGCCTGCTGTAGTTTAAGTCCGCAAAAGTAAGCCGCGTGCCGATACCACTTTCCAGTTCGTATAGCCAAAGCCCGGTCTGGCCGCTTTCTTCGACTTCCACCAGGACCTGATTCTCATTCGGCGAAAGGACCAGTTCTCTGATCTGTTCCTTAGGATCGCCGATGATCCGGTCGATCCGGCCGCGGCGATCCACCAATGCCAGGTGCTTGGGTGATTGGTAGGATTTCCGGTAAACCATGATCCCGTCGTCGGACACGCTCAGCGTATTGACGTGCCGGGCAACCAGAAAGGCGTCGCCCGCCAGTTCACCCGATCCCGGCGAAAAGGGGACGGCCCAGAGGTCGTCCTCGGGATGGGTCGTGGTCTCCCGGTAGTACAGGAGGTGACCCGACGCATATCCCGCAACATTGAGGAAATCACCCTCCAGGGGCAGCAAGCGGCGGACGGCGGGCGAGTCGGATGGACCGGTGGAGCCGGGCGGATCAGGCGGGCCGTGGAACTCCACGGCGATACGAGCCGCCGTGATTCGGGCGATGGAGATCATCGCACTCAAATCCCCATTCCCCCGGTACCTTTCGCTCAGGTCTGCGATCACCTGCGGATCGTCGGAGTATGAGACCACCGCATACAGGCGCAGGCCGTACTCGGACAGAACAAGGGGGGAAAGCAGCGCTCTCTCACTGTTTGTCCTGTCCGGTTCCAGCAAAATGACCGAGTCACCGCCGTTTTCGGACACGGCGTATAGCCCGCCGCCGGGTCTCATGCCGGCCATGCTGAAGAGTATCCGCCCGTCACCGCCCCATGAAATGCCCATCAAGTCCCGCTCCGGCAGGTCGCAGAGGTGCACCTGGCCACCCCCGTCCGTCGCGACCTTCCAAAGAGACCGCCTTACCAGGTAACCGATCTGGCGGCTGTCAGGCGACCAGAAAAGCCGTTCGATATCCTCCGTTCCGGGAATCGCCCGGCCCTCGTCCTGGTCGAGGAAACGTACCCAGAGGCGGTTTTCGTGGACATAGGCGAGCAGCGTTCCGTCCGGCGAGATGGCCGCGTTGTCCCGGCCCAGGTTGTCCAGGCTCATCTGGAATTTGCGCAGCGGCGGGGCGGGTTCTACGCCAAGCGCCCCCATTAGCGCCGCGACGATCAGCACCCCGGCGAGGAGGCAGGCGGCGCAGGCACCGAGCACGACTGGACTCCGCAGGAGGGTAACGGCCGACCCCGGCCGCGATACGTTGCCGGCCGTACCGGCCGCCGGCCCCGCCTCGTGTTCGTTCCGGCTGTCGGAAAGGTCATGACCCACGTCGAGCACGGACTGGTAGCGGGACCTGGGTTCCTTGCCCATGCAACGCCGAACGACCCGGTTCAGCAGGTGAGGCACCTTACTGTTCGCCGCGCTCACCGGTTCCGGGTCATCCTTCAGGGTACTGCTGATGACGGACACGTAGTTGTCACCCGTGAAGGGCCGGACGCCCGTCAGCGCCTCGTACATCATGACGCCCAGGCTGAAAATATCGCTACGGTGATCGCCGTGGTTGCCAGTCGCCTGTTCGGGCGACATGTACGCCGGCGTGCCCAGTACCGTGCCGGCCTGGGTGAGACTCATCGTGGGCCCGGCGCCATCGGTTTCGTCGGAAGGGCCGGAGACGACCCGGGCCAGGCCGAAGTCCAGGACCTTGGGGACGCCGTCATCGGAAACCATGACGTTCGCGGGCTTCAGGTCCCGGTGCACCACGCCCCGCTCGTGGGCGTGGTCCAGGGCCTCCACGATGGGCATGAACCAGTCGTAGAAGGATGCCAGCGGGAGGGGCGTACCGGACAGGTGCTCGTGGAGCGGCCGTCCGGATACGTATTCCATGGTGATGAAGTACACGGTGTCGGGACCGTCCGTGCCGCCCATCCGCGCTTCTTCGATGGCGTACACCTGGGCGATATTCGGGTGGTTCAGCTTGGCGGCCGCCTCCGCCTCGATCCGGAAACGCTGGAGCAGCGCGGGGTCGCGGGCCAGGTCCTCCGGCAGCACCTTCAGGGCGACCCGCCGCTTCAGACGGGTGTCCTCGGCCAGGTAGACCTCACCCATGCCTCCTCGTCCGAGCGTGCGTTCAATGCGGTAATGGAGGACGGCGTCGCCCTGCTGCATGCGCTTACTCCATGGCGATTGACAGTCCAGCTGTCGATGGCTAGTCCAGTTCGTCCAGGCGCACGGGCCGGCCCTCCGCCGCGGACCGGTCGGCCGCGAACACGACACGGTGGGATTCGTAGGCGGTGGCCATGTCGGTGAGCGGCATGGGGCCGCCGCTTCGGATGCTGTCCACGAAGGCCTGGAACTGGGGCTCGTAGGGATGATCCTGGACATCGCCCGAATCGATCAGCGAGGTCTCGAGGGTGCTCCACCGGCTTCGGTCCATTCCCCGTATTTTCTCTGAGTAGAACCGGTTGTCCAGCAGGCTGCCCTCGCTGCCTGCCAGGTGCACGTGAAAATAGTAGGGTTGCAGGCAGTCGATACAGGAGGTTACCTTGCCGATACGGCTTCCGCCTTCGAACCTCAGGATAGAGACACTGGTCGTGTCGTACTCGTACGGCGCGAAGTGGGGGCTTGAAGACTTTGTGTTGTAGCTGGTGACTTCCTCCACCGTGCCGTCCATGAAAAATAACAGCGCGTCGAGGGCGTGGCAGCCGGCGGTCAGCAGGCTGGTCCCGCCCATGGCCTTCTTCACGTTCCAGTCGTACTGCCCGTACCACGGTCCGATACCGTGGTAGTAGTCGACTTCGGCGTAGTGCAGGTCGCCGAGCAGCCCCTGGTCGATGACGGACCGGATCAGGGTGAAATGGGCGCTGTAGCGGCATTCGAAGCAGACGCATACCGATACGCCGGCCCGATCCACGGCGGCCTGGATGCGCGCCGCGTCCCCGGGCGTAAGGGCAATGGGCTTCTCGATGATGAGATGCTTGCCGGCTTCCGCGGCGGCCACAGCCTGATCGGCGTGAAAGGGATGGGGCGTGCAGATGTCGATCACGTGGATGTCCGGGTCGGAGAGCAGGTCGTCGTAATCGACACAGGACTTCAGCGGCGTGCCGAACTGATCCGAAAGGGCCGCGTCGTCATGGGTCCTGCGGGAGCAGACGGCGGTGACGTCCGCCCCGGACACGGCCTTGAACGCGTCGATATGCGCACCGGCCACCCAGCCCAGGCCGACGATGCCTACGTTCAGTTGGTCCACCGTCAGTCGATTCACGGTCATCCTCCGGAGCTTTGCAGGTCGTTCAACATGGTCATCCACCGGCCGTGGTCGGTTTCCAGCGTGTCGAGGGAGGTCCGTTCGAAGACGAAGGGATAACCGGTGATCGCCGCCGAATGTTTGAACGGATCGTCGGCGCAGCAGTCCTCGACGACCGCGGCAAGGAACCCGCGCTGCACGGCGGAAGCCGCGGTCAACAGCACACAGACGGAAGTTTCCAGTCCCGCAACCAGTATAAAGGATTTACGCGCGCGATGTAAATGGGTTAATAGGTCCGGCTGCAGGAAGGCATCGAAGGTCTGCTTGCGCAGGACCGTTTCTCCGGACCGTTCGGCGGCGCAAGGCAACACGCCGGCGCCGGACGTTCCCCGGACGCAGGGCGTCTCCCCCTTGATTCGGTAAGGCGCCATCCAGTCCGTCCCGTCCGATTCGAACTCCGCCCGCACATGCACGATGTCGAGACCGGACGATCGGCCATAATCCAGCAGCCTTTCGACATTCGACGGAAAATCCGGAAAAGCCTTCGCGGTTGCCGCGGGCCAGAAATCACGCTGGACATCGATGAGCAACAGCACAAACCGGCGCCAGTCTGTCTGGTCAGCCATGGACCTGCTTTCGACTGAAGGTGATTCGTCTGAAGGCGAAACAATGTCGTTCCACTTTGACCCATGGAAACGGGTTGTTCTTCTCTATCAATCATGTGTTAATACCGGCTTCGGGCAAGGTGATTTGCTCAGTCGGTGCAGTAGTTGCCGGTAAAATGTCGTTCCCGTCAAAAAACCTTTATATCAATGCGGATATTTCTGCCTTCCCGCCCTTGACATTCCCATGGGCCGGTGTAGATTAAATGCTAACCCTGTTCTACGGCGCGGGCATCGTCCCGCGTCGCATCGTTTTACGGTAAACCTTACATGCATTTCGATCCTCGGAAACTGTTCGAAGACGGTTTCGTCGTGCTTCGTGGGGTGGTTCCCCCTGACTGTCTCGGTCCGCTGAGGGACAGCTTCGAGTGCCTGGTGGACCGCCAGCGGGAGATCTGGGCCCGGGAAAGAAAACCGGACGATCCGCCCGGCGGAGCGTGGGAAACCGGCCACCAGCCCAGGCTGAATTTCGAGACTCTCGTGGACGGGGACACGGCCAATACGATGGCTTTCTGCCTCCACGAGAATACCATGGGCGTCAGCCGGCGCATCATGGGCGCGGAAGCCGCCGGCAACACGGGTTTCTTTTTCATGTGCAACCCGGTGACCGACCGCGGACCGGCGCCGTGGCACCGGGACATACACCCCATCGACCAGGCGCCGCTGCGGGGTCTCCAGGACGACCTGCTGCACAACGCACCCGGTTACCTCCAGTGGAACATCCCCCTCTACGATGACAACGTGCTCTGGGT
>VXWP01000017.1:36846-82936 GCA_009835325.1 Gemmatimonadota bacterium
GCTCTGGGTCGTGCCGAAGAGTCACCGCAGGGGGAACACGGCCGAAGAAAACCGCTGCCTGGCACAAAACCCCCGCGAACCGCTGCCCGGCGGCGTGCAGGTCGAGCTCAACGCGGGCGACGGCGTGGTCTATACCAACACGATCCTGCACTGGGGGAGCGACTACAGCGCCAGGACCCGGCGCACCATACACCTGGGCTACCGTTCCTACGGAGGGCCGGTTTTCCCCTACGTCAACCGGACCTTCCGCGACCTCGGCTTCATCGAATGTCTGCCTTCCGATCTGCAGGCGGTTTTCAAGGACATCCGGCGCAGATATGACGATGAGACCGACCGGATCGAGTCCATCTTCCGCGCGGCCATCGACGGCGACGAGGACGCTTTCCAGGAAGGCGTCGCCGCGCTGCATCCCGGTGAAGCAGGTCGGATCGTATGCGCCGTGCTCCTTTCCAAGATCGCGTACAAGATGAGGTTCGCCACCCATCCGGTCCGACCGCACTACGGCAGCGACATCTCGCACGACGAAGACCTGAAACCACGGTTCACCGAAGGCGAGCTGGACACGCTCTGGCGGCGCTTCGAGCCGCTGGACGAACAGATGCAGTCCGATGCGCTCCAGTACGTGCCGGGATTCCAGTCGGATCCCATGCACTACTATTTCGAGGAAATGCCTTCCGGCCTGAATATAGAATCTTTTCTGGCGGGATGGCGGAACAACTGACGAGCCGCTATCGCGCCTTCCCGGGGAGACCACGATGAAGATCACCGCAGTTTCCGTATGGACCGTCGTCGTACCCACCATACCCGGCCGGGTGCACAGTCCGGAATACGCGGAGAAGACCGGGTGGGACGAGGTGCCCAAGCACATCATACGGGTCGATACCGACACCGAGTACGCCGGGATCGGGGAGACCGGCCGGGGCCTGCCCATCGAACAGGTCCGGGAAGGGGCCAGGCTGCTCATCGGCCGCGATCCCGAGGAAATCACGCCGCAGGACATCTTCGGGCGCCGCGCCGAACGGGCGGCGGACGATCTCACCGTGGGAACGGGTCCGGCCTATGACGCCTACGAGATGGCCGTGCTCGACCTGGTGGGACGGGTCCGGAGGCTGCCCGTGCACACCCTCCTGGGCGGCGCGGTCCGGGACCGGGTCCGGGCCGACTACTGGATGGGCCACCAGACGCCGGAGGACGGCGCAAAGGCCGTGGAAAGAGGGCTGCGCCTCGGATTCACGGGCGTCAAGATCAAGTGCCGGCTCGAAGAACCCATGTACGAGCGCCTGAAGGCCATGCGCGACGTGGCCGGTCCGGAGTTCAAGGTGACGGTGGACCCCAACGAACGGTTCTACACGGCCGCCCAGGCCATCGAGCTGGCCGGCCGTCTCGAAACCCTGGGCAACGTGGAGGTCTTCGAGGATCCCATACCCAAGACGGACATCGCGGGCTACGAGGAGATCCACCGGGCCATCCCCTTCCCCCTGGCCATGCACCTGGGGAACGGTGAAGGGGTCGTGCGCGCCCTGCAGGCGGACGGGGGCCGGGGCGTGGTGGACTGCGTGAACCTGGGCGGCAGCATGTTCGGATTCCAGCGCAACGCCGCCGTGGCCGCCGCGGCCGGCCTGCCCTGCTGGCACGGTTCCGGAAACGACCTCGGCATCTCGGACACTTCTTTCGTGCACGCCGCCGCCGCCGCTCCGAACTGCACCATGGCCTCCGATTTCGTCGGCGGGTGGACCCGGGAGGACGATCTCATCGCAGAGCCCATCACCTTCGTGGACGGACACGTGCCCACGCCGATGAAACCGGGACTCGGCTGCGACCTGGACTACGACGCGCTGCAGCGGTACACGCAGCAACACGAGGAGCTGAACTGATGCGCCATGCGGAACCTCGAAAGGAGCGCCCATGCGGTTGATCGCCGTGGGCTGCGAATACGCCGGGGTCTCGACGCTGATCGACGGGCTCTATACCTGGGGAAACGAACGGGGCGTCCACCACCACCTCGACGACCACTTCACCATCCCGGACGCGTACCACCTCGACGAAGCGGAGCAGCAGGGATTCATCGACATGCTGCCGGCCATCAAGGAGCGGTTCCAGCGGTTCCAGATCGTGTACCACGTCCGGCTGATGCACAAGTTCGATCACATCCTCCTCGGCGGGTTCCACATCGAGGAAATGGTGTACGGGCCCCGGTACTATTACCCGGGGATCAACATCGCGGTGCGGGAATACGAGCCGGACATGCCGGACGACGCGATCCTCGTCCATCTCCACGCCCGTCCGGAGGTCATCCGGCGGCGCATGGAGACGGACCCCCATCCCCGGCAACTGGTCCCGGCGGAGGACGTCGAACGCATCCTGGAACGGTTCGATGAAGAGGTCGCGCAGTCCTGGATCCACCGGAAATTCGACATCGACACGTCCGATCTGACGCCCGGGGAATTGCTGGAGACCTTCCTTGAACGATCGGTTCCCTTTCTCAACACCCGGGATGCGTTGACCTGGATGCAATGAGCATGAAAATTACACACGTGGGGGCCGTGCTGCTCCAGCCCATGCCCTGGGTGCTGGTGAAGGTGAGGACCGACGAGGGGCTGGTCGGCATCGGCGAGGCCTATCACGGCGCCGGGGTCCACCAGATCGCCACCGATCCCAGGCTGGTCGAAAGGGCGCTCATCGGCCAGGACCCGCGGAACGTGGACAAGATCTTTCACGACATGATGGGTTCCATGTCGGCTTCCGGATTCTACCAGGGTGCGGTCATGAGCGCCATCAGCGGGATCGAAATGGCCCTGTGGGACATCACGGGACAGGCCTGCGGCGTGCCCATCTGGCAACTGCTCGGCGGCAAGTTCAGGGACCGCATCCGCGTATACAACGACTGTCACGCGGGGGACGAGGAAACGCCGGAAGCCTACGCGGTTAAGGGCCGGGCCGGGGTAGCCCGGGGCTTCGACGCCATCAAGTTCGACATCGATCCGCAGCCCTCGCGACGCGACCGGTACAACCGGACCATCAGCAACCACGACGTGGCCTACTTCGTCGACGTCATCACCGCCTTGCGGGAGGCCCTGGACCCCAATACCGACCTGCTCATCGACGCCCACTGGAACTACGCCCCGGTGGACATCCTCAAGGTGGCCTACGCCATCGAGGACCTTGATCTGATGTGGCTGGAGGACCCCGTGCCGCCGGAGAACATCGAGGCCATGGCGAAGGTCACCCAGGCCACGCGCGTCCCCATCTGCACCGGGGAGAACTTCTACACCCGTCACGGCTTCCGGGACCTCATCGAGGCGCAGGCGGCGGACATCATCTCGCCCGATCACGCCAAGGCGGGAGGCCTGCTGGAGGGCCGGAAGATCGCCGACCTGGCGGACATGTACTACATCCCCCTGTCGCCGCACAACATCTGCGGCCCCATCGGGACGATGGCCGTGTGCCACCTGTGCGCGGCAGTACCCAACTTCCAGGTACTCGAATTCCATCACCTGGACGACGAAGTGTGGAATACGCTGACGGTGGAACGGGACCTGATCCGGGACGGGCATATCGACCTGCCCAAGACGCCGGGCCTGGGCGTTACGCTGGACGAGGAAGCGGCGCGGCGCGCGGCCCGGGAGGACCTCGGTTTCTTCTGATCATGGGATATGATGCCGAAATCGTCGGGCCGCGAATGAACCCGGACCTGTCCCCCGAACTGGAACGGGAGGCCGCCTTCTTCAGGAAATGGGGCTATCTGGTCGTGGAAGATGCGCTGACCTCCGGGCAGATCGAGCAGCTTCGGGACGCCCTCGAAGAGACCTTCTCCCGGCACGGCGAGTCCTTCACGCACCAACTTCTGGAAGAGGACCAACGGTTCGCATTCCTGCTGGACAATCCACCCGTCCTGGACCGCATGAAGGCCATACTCGGCAACTGCGTCCAGCTGCACAGCGCGACGGCGCGGGTTACAAAACCGGGCGAACCGGACCAGAACTGGCACCGGGACATACCCTGGCCCAAGGATCCGGAGCCGCCGCCCTACGGCAACGAGCCGGGCCAGATCAACTGCGGGTACTACCTCGACCAGCTGACTATGGAGAACGGACCCATCGTCATCGTGCCAGGCAGCCACCGGGCGCCCTTCAAGCCGCCGGAGACCCAGGCCCGTTTTCCGGACGAGAAGCATGTACTGGCGAGACCGGGACAGGCCGTCCTGTTCGACGGCTGGCTCTTTCACCGCGGAGCCGCCAACCAGTCGGACCGCAACCGCAGGGTTTGCCTGATGTGCTACCAGAACGCCTGGATGAAGTCCCGGGAACCCTTCGACGGCCCACGGGTGACCGCCATGCGGGAGAAGGGAACCAGGGAACAGAAACTGCTGCTCGGCGCAATCGACCGCTGGTAGCGTAACCTGACCGACGTCCTGCCATGAGCGAGATGAGCGAGATGAGCGAGATGAGCGAACTGGCCATGATGGATATCCACCGGGCCGAAATGCCCGTACGCATCGGCATCTCGTCCTGCCTGCTCGGTGAGCGCGTCCGCTACGATGGCGGACACAAGCGCGACGACTACCTGGTGGACGTGGTCGGCCGTTACGTGGAGTGGATCCCGGTGTGTCCGGAAGTGGAAGCGGGCATGGGTACCCCGCGGGAGACCGTGCAGTTGACCCGGGTCGACGGCGATGTCCGGATGCTGACGAAAAACGGGGTCGATCACACCGACAGGGTGGACTGGTTCGCTCGGCAACGCGTGCAGACCCTGGAGCAGGCCCGGCTCAGCGGCTACATCCTCAAGAGCCGGTCACCCTCGTGCGGCATGGAACGGGTACCCGTCGTCCAGCCCGAAGGACCCGCGCTCCGGAACGGGCGCGGGATATTCGCCCGGCGGCTGATGGATGCCCTGCCCCATCTGCCCGTGGAAGAAGAGCGGCGGCTGCATAACCCGCGGGTCCGGGAGAACTTCATCAGCCGGGTTTTCGCCTGCTACCGCTGGCTGCAGCTCGCCGATTCGGGCCTGACCCGGCAATCGCTGATGAGCTATCACCGGGCCTACAAGTACCTCCTCATGGCGCACAGCCAGGAGGGCACGCGCCGTCTCGGACGGCTGCTGGCGAAACCGGAGCGCTACGCCACCACCCGGGAACTGGCGGACGCCTACCTGGGCGAATTCAACCGGGTCATGAAAAGAACGCCGTCCCGGCGGAACCATACCAACGTGCTGCAGCACATGGCGGGCTATGTCTCCGACCGGCTCGACGGCCGCACGCGCCGTGAACTGACGCGCATGATCCAGAAGTACCACGAGGAGCTGCTGCCCCTGATCGTGCCCGTGGTCATGCTGCGGCACTACGTGCGCGAGTTCGACATCACCTACCTGCAGGACCAGACCTACCTCCATCCTTTTCCCGGCGAACTGATGCTGCTCAACCAGTTGTAGCGGCCCGGAATCGCGGCGGCGGACAGCCGGTTTGTACGGGACATACTCCTTGACCGGAAATCCCCGGATCGTTTTCTTAGGTTGATTGCCTTCCGGCGCGAATCCACGCCGCGTTCCGAGTCCTTTTCTTCGCTCGATACCCGCGAGGCCACGGCGGAATATGACGCAGAAAACCCGGTCCATCCAGCTCACCGACGCACAGGTCGCCCGGTTCCACGAAGAAGGCTATCTCGTCGTCCCGGACCTGCTGACGGCGGATGAAGTCGAGGCGTTCGTCCGGCACCAGGCCGATCCGGAAGCCGAGTCTCTGAAGCAGGGGCTCCGTACCCACCTCTCGGACCCCTTCTGGCAACGGCTGGCCCACCATCCCAACGTGGCCGGCGTCGCCCGCCAGATCCTGGGCGGACGGCCCCGCATCGTACAGACCATGTACATGGCCAAGGAACCGGCCAAACCGGACGAGAAACTGGGCGGCGCCGGCATCTCGCTGCACCAGGATGCCCACTACCTGCCCAACGAGCCCGACACGTTGATGGCCTGCTGGATCGCCATGAGCGATACCGATCCGGAGAACGGCGGACTTTGCGTGGCGCCGGGTAGCCACAGGGACACCCTGCGCGAGACGACCCTGAACACCAATCCGGAGCACATGAGCTGGGAGAGTGACTACGGCATGAGATCGCCGGACGGCCGCGAATGGACCGAGAAGCTCTACTCCTTCGACGTGGTGGGCATTGAGGAGGAAGACCTCGTCCGGCTGACGGTGCCGCTCGGCAGCGGGGTGTTCTTCACCAGCAGGACGGTGCACGGCTCCTACGCCAACCGGTCGCACACCCGGCCGCGCCTGGCCTTCGCCGTCCACTACGTGAAGGACGGCACGTGGGTGTTCCGGACCGACGTGCAGGATACGACCCCGGTGGACCTGCCAGGGGCCTGACCCGAGTATTTACCGCAGATTCATATACTGCAGATTCATTTACTGGAGATTCGATGGAACGCCTGAACGTCCTGCTGCTTCCCGTACGCCCCATTTACAGCCCGTGGTGCGTGGACATCCGGGAGGCCATCGGCGACCGCCACGAACTGAGGGATTTCGACGATGACAAACCCCTGGCGCTCCAGTTCGCCGGAGTGGACGTGGTGATCGACCAGGGCGGAAGCCGGGGCACGCGGGAGATGATGGACGCCGCGGGCGACTGCCGGCTGTGGCAGATCGTGGGCACGGGATTCGACCACTTCGACCTGGCCTATATCAAGACGAAGGGCATCCCCACGGCCAATACCCCCGGACTGTTCAGCGACGTCGCCCTGGCCGAGACCGCTATGATGTTCATCATTATGGTATCGCGGCGGTACCGGGAAGCGGTAGAAAACTTACGACAAGGCCGTATGTACAATCCGCTCGGATACGAGCTGGAGCACCAGACGCTGGGCATCGTGGGATTCGGTGCGAGCGGCCAGGCCCTGGCCCGACGGGCCAAGCCCTTCGGCATGCGGATCCTGGGCATCGACGTCCGGGAGATCGAATCCGAAGTGCTCGACGACATACAGCCGGATTTCATCGGCGGGCCGGACGACCTGGACCGGGTCGCGGCCGAAAGCGACTTCCTCTCCCTGCACCTGCATCTGAACGACGAGACCCGCCATATCATCGACGGACGGCGGCTGGGGCTCATGAAACCGACGGCCAGCGTCATCAACGTGGCCCGCGGCGCCCTCGTGGACGAAGCGGCCCTCTACGACGCCCTGGTCGAGGGGAAGATCGGCGGCGCCGGTCTCGACGTCTTCGCCCAGGAACCGCCCGATCCTTCCCTGCCCGTTTACCAGTTGCCCAACGTGGTCGTCACGCCCCATATCGCCGGGGTGACGGACGGTACCTCCCGCCGGCGGGCCGCCGCGGCCGCGGAGAACACGGACCGGGTCGCCCGGGGCCTGGAACCCCTGTACCGGATCGACCTGTGACCGGCCGTCCACCTTTCCCGGAAACCCGCCCTCCATGCAACAGATGACCACCGCCGAAGCCATCGTCCGGACGCTGACCGCCCACGGAATCGATACCGTCTTCGGACTGCCGGGCGTGCAGAACGACGCCCTCTACAACGCCTTCTACGACCATCGGGATGAAATACGCCTCGTCCACACGCGCCACGAGCAGGGCGCGGCGTACATGGCGCTCGGATACGCCCTCTCGACAGACCGGACCGGGGTCTACAACGTGGTACCGGGACCGGGGTTTCTCAACGGGACCGCCGCCCTTTCCACGGCCTATGCCACCAACGCGAAGGTGCTCTGCCTGACGGGCGAGATCCCTACGAAGTACCTTGGGCGGCACACGGGCCAGCTGCACGAGATCAACGGCCAGCTCGATGTGCTGCGGTCTTTGACCAAGTGGGCCGCACGGATCGAAAGTACCGCCGGTGCGCCGTCCAGGACGGCCGAGGCCATCCGGCAGCTGAATTCCGGCCGGCCGCGCCCCGTGGGCCTGGAATGTCCCTGGGACGTGCTCGCGTCCGAAGGCGAAGCGCCGCGCATTCCCGGGCCGCTACCCATATCCAATCCCCCGGTGGACACGGAGATGCTGGAGGCCGCCGCGCGGAAGCTGGGCCGGGCCGAAAACCCCATGATCTTCGTCGGCCGCGGGGCCATGAACGTTTCCGAAGAGATCACGCGGCTCGCCGAACTGCTCCAGGCGCCGGTCATCGGGTACCGGACGGGCCGCGGCGTGCTCGACAGCCGCCACTACCTGAGCCATCCCAACCCCGCGGCCCACAAGCTCTGGCCGAAGGTGGACGTCGTCCTCGCCGTGGGGTCCCGGCTGGCGATCCCACAGCTCTACTGGGGCGTGGACGAGCACCTGACGACCATCCGCATCGAGGTGGACGCCAGGGCCCAGGACCGTATCGCCCGGCCGGACATCGCCATCACGGCGCGGACCGAAGACGCCATGCCCCTGCTGGTCGAAGCGGTGGAAAGGCATAACCGCGTCCGCCCGTCTCGGGAAGCCGAAATGCGCGCGCTGAAAGCGGAGACCGAGGAGATGTTCGCGTTCCTGGAACCCCAGACCTCCTTCCTGCGGGTGATCCGGGAGGAACTGGGCGAGGACGGCCTCTTCGTGGAAGAACTGACCCAGGTGGGGTACGCCGCGCGGCAGATCATGCCCGTGTACAAACCCTACACCTTCATCTCCACGGGTTACCAGGGCACCCTGGGCTGGGGCTTCCCCACGGCGCTCGGCGTGAAGGTCGCCCACCCGGACAAGCCTGTCCTCTCCGTAACGGGCGACGGCGGGTTCATGTTCGGCGTGCAGGAACTGGCCACGGCCGTCCAGCACCGCATCGGCCTCGTGACGCTCCTCTTCAACGACAACGCCTACGGCAACGTGAAGCGGATGCAGCAGAAACTGTACGGCAACCGGGTGATCGCGTCCGACCTGCACAACCCTGATTTCGTCCGGATGGCCGAATCCTTCGGCGCCCGTGGCATCAGGGCGGAGACTCCGGAGGAACTGCGCCGGGCCATCCGAGCGGGATTCGCCGTAAACGGTCCCACCCTGGTGGAGATCCCGGTGGGTGAGATGCCGGACGTGGACCGCTTCAAGCGGGGGGCCCGCGTGCGGGGCACGGCCGAACGATCCGAACACGCCCTGCAGTGGTAGGACACGCTCAGACATGTTTCTGATACCCGAAGACAGCGGACTGTTCCAGACCCTTCGGCATCTGGTGGACGCCCGTAAGATGGTTTTCCTCGCCGGATTGCCGGGCACCGGGAAGAGCCTTCTGCTGCAGCAGTTGGCCATCCTGGCCCACGGCCGCGGGCGCACGCCCCACCTGCTCCAGTGGGACGTCTGCCGGCTGCCGTTCTTGACAAACGACCGCGTGAAGGAACATTATCACGAGCAGGACGGGATCACCCACGCAGGCGTCCGCAAGGCCGTGGGCCTGTGGGCCAGGCGAGCCGTCGGGCACTGGGCCGATGCGCACCGGGACGACCGGGATATCCTCATCGGCGAGGTCCCGATCATCGGCAACCGGCTGGTCGAACTCGTCCGCAGGGAGCAGGACCCCGTCGAGGCCCTGCTCTCGGACGGGGAATCCGCCTACTTCGCCATACCGACGCCCTCCCGGCGGGTCAGGCGGCTCATCGAGACACAGCGCAAGGAACGAAGCGTCAGCCCGCTGCACGAACGGGAGAAGGGGGACGCGCAGCCCGACATCATGTATGCGCTGTGGGAAGACCTGCGCGCGGTGGCGTCGCGATTCGGGCTGCTCGATGAAACGGGGGAGGCATGCGAGACGGACGCGTACGATCCGGACCTGTATTGCGACACCTACTCTGCCCTGCTCAAGCGCCGGCCCGCGGGCCGGATCGACCTGGACATGCTCCTGTCCACGGAAGGCCGGTCGGTCTACGACCTGTCCGCCGGACAGCGGGACCTCGTCCCGTCGGCGCAGGAAGTGGAAGCCGCCATCCGGGAGATGGAAGACCGGTACGCCCGTCCCGAAGCGTTGGTGCAAGCCGTGGAACAGTGGTATGAGGTATGACAGTGGTACGAGGTGTAATGGCACATAACGGAGATCAGGTATGAAAACAGCACGCTTCGCCTGCAACGGCCAGGTCCTCGAGGCCGTCTTCGAGAACGGACAACTCATGGTGGGCACGGTCGCCTACGATCCGGAAGACGTCATGTTCCTGCCGCCGGTGGCCCATACGAGCAAGGCCATCGGCGTCGCGCTGGGGTACACGGAGCACGCGAAGGAACTGAACCTGGACCTGCCCGAGGAACCCATCCTGTTCAACAAGATGCCCCAGACCTTCATCGGCCACCGCGCAAAGATCGTCGTGCCCCCGGAATTCGACTACCTGCACTACGAATGCGAACTCGTCGCCATGATCGGCCGGCCCGCCCGGAAGGTGACGGCCGCACAGGCCCTGGACTACGTGGGGGGCTACACCATCGGCAACGACCTGACGATCCGGGACTTCGTGAGCAACTACTTCAGGCCGCCGATCAAGGCCAAGGGTTTCGATACTTTCGGCCCGCTCGGCCCCTTCCTGACCACCGCGGACGATATCGATCCCACCGACGTGCACCTGCGCACCTACGTCAACGGGGAACTCCGCCAGGAAGGCTGGACCGGCGACCTGCGCCACGGCGTCGCCGAACTCATCGAGTACATCACCGCCTACATGACCCTGAACCCCGGGGACATGATCTGGACGGGCACGCCGGAAGGCATATCCCACATCCACGCGGGCGACCGCCTCCGGCTGGAAGTGGACGGACTGGGCGCCCTGGAAAACGACGTGGTGGCCAGTCTCAAGGAGGGCGGATCATAGCCATCCAGGTTTCCACGCAGGCACACCCGAACGAGGCCAAAGCGAAGCGGTTCATCGCCCGCTTCCGCGAGGAAGGCATCGGACATCTCATCGGCGGATCGTCCGTCCCTTCCGCCGGCGGCGACACCTTCGAGAACGCCTCGCCCATCGACCATTCCGTGCTTTGCACCGTGGCGAGCGGAGGACCGGGGGAGGTCGACGCCGCGGCCCGCGCGGCAACGGAGGCCTTCGCCGACTGGCGCGATACGTCCGGGACCGAGCGAAAAAAGCTGCTGCACGGGGTGGCCGACCTGATCGAGGCGAACGGCGAGGAGATCGCCCTGCTGGAGACCTTCGACACGGGCCAGCCCATCCGGTTCATGTCGAAGGCCGCGGCGCGGGCCGCCGAGAACTTCCGGTTCTTCGCGGACCGGGCCGAAAGCGCGTCGGACGGCCTCTCCCTGCCGGCGGCCGGACACCTGAACTATACCCTGAGACAGCCCATCGGGCCGGTGGGCCTCATCACGCCCTGGAACACGCCCTTCATGCTCAGCACGTGGAAGATGGCGCCTGCACTGGCGGCCGGCTGCACGGTGGTACACAAGCCCGCGGAATGGAGTCCGGTCACGGCCACGCGCCTGGCCGAACTGGTGCACGAGGCGGGCATTCCCCCGGGCGTGGTCAACGTGGTCAACGGCATCGGCGAGACCGCGGGGCGGGCACTCACCGAGCATCCGGACGTCAAGGCCATCGGATTCGTGGGCGACACGCGGACCGGTCGGGCCATCATGCGCCAGGGCGCCGATACGCTGAAGCGAGTGCATTTCGAACTGGGCGGCAAGAACCCGGTCGTCGTCTTCGCCGACGCGGACCTGGACCGGGCCCTGGACGCCACGGTATTCATGATCTACAGCCTCAACGGGGAGCGGTGCACGTCGGGCAGCCGGGTGCTGGTGGAGCGGACGGTCTACGACGAATTCACCGGGCGGCTCGCGGAACGAGTGAAGCGCATCCGCCTGGGAAACCCCTTCGACCCGGCCACCGAACTGGGTCCCCTGATCCACCCGCAGCACCTGGAGAAGGTCCAGCGCTACGTGACCACTGGGTTGCAGGAGGGCGCCACGCTGATCGCCGGGGGGAGATGCCCGGAACACACCGGCGCCGGCAACTACTTCGAGGCCACGCTCTTCGGTGACGCCGACCGGTCCATGCGCATCGCCCGGGAGGAGGTGTTCGGCCCTTTTCTCACGGCCATCCCCTTCGACTCGGAAGCGGAAGCGCTGGAGGTGGCGAACGACGTGGACTACGGCCTGGCCGCTTACCTGTGGACGAGTGACGTCACGCGCGCCCATGCCTTCGCCCAGTGCGTAGATGCCGGCATGGTCTGGGTGAACTCGGAGAACGTGCGCCACCTGCCCACGCCCTTCGGCGGCATGAAGGCGAGCGGGATCGGCCGGGACGGGGGCGACTACAGCTTCGACTTCTACATGGAAACGAAGAACATCGACATCGCCCTGGAACACCACCCCGTGCCGAAACTGGGAAAATAAGAGGACGCATCGTGGCCCTTCCCGCAGCGAATCCTTCCCCGCCCTTCAACATCGTCCGCGCCAGCCATGCGGAGTGGGGGGTGACGGACCTGGACTACGCCCGCGACTTCTATATCGACCTGCTGGGGTACGTCTGCGAGGACGACGTGGGGGATGCGCTCTACCTGCGCGGAATGGAGGAACGGAACCACCATTCGCTGGTCCTGACGAAGGCGGACGAACCGGTCGTGCACCGCATCGCCTTCAAGGTCGCCGGAGACGCCGACCTGGACCGGGCTGAAGCCTTCTACGACGGCGCCGGTTGCCGGACGGCTTTCGTCGACCGGTACGCCCAGGGCCGCACGCTGCACGTGGACGATCCCTTCGGCATCCCCCTGGAGTTCTACCACGAGATGGAGCGCCGGGACCTGCTGCTGCAGGAGTACCACCGTTACCACGGCGCCCATATCCAGCGCATCGACCATTTCAACCTGTTCTCCCATGACGTGAACGGGATGACGGCCTTCTACGCCGAGTCGCTCGGATTCCGGCCGACGGAGGTGACCGTGGCCGACATCACAGACGAGGACGCCGACCTCTGGGCCACTTGGCTGCACCGCCGGGGCGGCGTCCACGACATCGCCTTCACCAACGGGCTGGGGCCGCGCCTGCATCACATCGGCGTCTACGTGCCCACGGCCATGGACATCATCCACTTCTGCGACCGCCTGGCCAGCTCGCAGCACCGCGACGCCTTCGAGCGGGGACCGGGGCGCCACGGCATCTCGAACGCCTTCTTCCTGTACCTGTTCGACCGGGACGGCCACCGGATCGAGCTGTTCACGGGAGACTACGTCACCGTCGACCCGGATCATCCCGCGCGGGTCTGGGACCTGAAGGACACCCGGCGCCAGACCCTGTGGGGGCAGGCCGCCCCGCGGTCCTGGTTCGAGCACGGCACCCGGTTTCACGGGGTCGAACCGGTTCCATCGCGACTGGAAGCCGCACCGGTCATTGCGCCGGAATGAGTACATGACGAACATCCAGGCCGCAATCTAACAGGAGCACTCATGTCACCTACCCATGACGACGAACTCGTAGAAGAGATATTGCCGGCGGGTCAACCCCGGCTGCTCCGGGTACTGACGGCAAAAACCGGTACAGCGGTCATCATCGGTGCGATCATCGGATCGGGCATCTTCATGGTGCCGAGCACGGTGGCCGCGCAGGTCGGTTCGCCCGCGCTCAGCCTGTTCGTCTGGATCATCGGCGGCGTGCTGGCTCTGGCGGGCGCCCTGTGCTACGCGGAACTCGGCGCGGCCATACCGCGTAGCGGGGGCACCTATGCCTTTTTGAGGCGCGCCTACAACACGGACCTGGTCGCCTTTCTTTTCGGGTGGGCCTTTCTCTTCATCATCATCACCGGGGCGATGGGCGCGGTGGCCACCGTATTCGCCCGGTACGCCGGCGGACTCTTCGGCATAGAAGACCTCTGGACCGAACGGTGGCTGGCCGTGGGATGCATCCTCTTCCTGACCGTGGTCAACTGCCTCGGCGTCAAGATCGGCGGATCGGTTCAGAACGTGTTCGCCTTCATCAAGGTCGGCGCCGTCCTTGCCGTCATCCTCCTCGGTTTTACCATGGCAACGGGCACGGAAGTCTCCTGGACCCCGCTCGTGCAGGAGAAGACGGGGACCGCGCTCCTCGGCGGCCTGAGCCTGGCGATCCTGGGTGCGCTGTTCGCCTACAACGGCTGGTTTTTCGTGACGTTCATCGCGACCGAGATCAAGGACCCGGCGCGGAGCATTCCACGGGCGATTTTCGCCGCGCTGGCCATCGTGGCCACGGTCTATATCCTGGCCAACGTCGTCTACCTGACGGTCCTGTCCTTCGAAGAACTCCAGGCGTCACGCCGGCCGGCCGCCGATACTCTCCAGGCCCTGGTGGGCCCCTCGGGTGCGATGGCCATATCGGCGGCCATCATGCTGACGACTTTCGGCACGGTCAACGCCCAGCTGATGGTGGCGCCCAGGGTCTATCACGCCATGGCGAATCACGAGATCTTCTTCCGGGTGTGCCAGTACGTGCACCCCCGTTACCGGACGCCAGTGGTTTCTATCGTAATGCAGGGGCTGTGGGCGTCGGTCTTCGCGCTGACGGGCACCTTCGTCGAGATCGTCAGTTTCGCCATGTTCTACACCTACGTATTCCTTACGCTGGCGGTTGTCGGCCTGATGATCCTGCGGAGAAAGGAACCGGACCTGCACCGGCCGTATCGGGTGTGGGGCTATCCCGTAACCCCCGTCCTGTTCCTCCTGATCGCCGCGGGCGTGCTGGTCAACGCCCTGATCGGCGACTTTACGCGTCCGTTGCTGGGCCTCGTCATCCTGGCCATCGGCCTGCCCTTCTATTTCTACTGGAAGCGGCAGCAGCGGACGAACCCGTCGGCCGGCTCGACGGCCAAGGAGTAGACCCGGCACATGCCCCAACCGCACGTCATCTACATCCTGTCCGACGAACACGCGGGTCAGGCCATGGGCCACGCGGGGGACCCCAACCTGCGAACCCCCAACATGGACCGCATGGCCGCGGAGGGCGTGAGTTTCATGCGCGCCCGGGCCAACTGTCCCGTGTGTACGCCTTCGCGGGGCACCATATTCTCGGGTCGCCACGCCCACGCCGGTCCGGTGCAGGGGTTTCACGACGTGTACAAACCGGCGGCGCCGAGCTCGGCTACCCTGCTTCGCGAAGCCGGCTACCATACCGCCTATTTCGGCAAGTGGCACTGCGGGACGGTGCGCGACCAGATCCCCCCGGAGGTGAGGCGCGACCCGGGCTACTACGACCTCGAAGGGGCGGCGCGCACACCGGAGTTCCACCGGGGCGGTTTCCAGGACTGGTACGGATTCGAGATGAACAACGCGCCGTTCAAGGGATTCTACTACCGGGAAGGCGACATCGACCCGACGCACATGCCGGGTTACCAGACCGATGCATTGACCGACATGGCCATCGCGTACCTGCAGGACTACGACGGGGACCGGCCGCTCTTTCTCGTCCTCAGCGTGGAGCCGCCCCACTGGCCCCTCGAAGCACCGGATGCCTTCATGCGGTTCGATCCCGCGTCCCTGAAGACTCGCCCGAATTTCGGCGGCCAGGCCGATCTGCGGGAACGGCTGGCTGCCTACTACGCCATGATCGAGAATCTGGACGGGAACATCGGCCGCCTGCTCGACGCGGTGGGCGGCATGGATGGGTTTCGGGACAACACGGTTACGGTGTACTTTTCGGATCACGGCGACTTTATGGGAAGCCACGGCCAGATGGAAGACAAGGGGCACCCCCACGAGGAGTCCGTACGGGTACCCGCGGTCTTTCACGGGCCGGGAATCATCGAAACCCAGGGCGCGCGGCCGGACCTGTTCAGCCTGGTGGACATGGCGCCCACGACCCTGGGCCTGGCCGGAGCGCCCGTGCCGGTCCACATGCAGGGCGCCGACTTTTCTCCGGCCTTGAGGGGCGCGGATTTCAATGGGCCCGGGGAAGTACTGCTCGAAATGGTGGGGGCGCCCAGGGTGCACTTCGACTACGCGGACTGGCGCGGGCTGGTTACCGAACGATGGAAGTACGCCTTCTACGAAACCGGTCACGAAGTGCTCTTCGACCTGTGGGAAGACCCGTACGAATTGCGTAATCTCGCGGACGCGGATCCGGCCGTACTGGCGGACATGCGGACGCGTCTGCTGAGCCTGCTGGAAGCCACGCGGGAGCCCTATTTCGACGTGATCGTCCAGCACGGCGTCCGTCCCGACGGCCCGGCCCTGAACATTTCCCGACGAAGGCGGGACGGCATCGCGCCATCGTGGGACGACCTGATACGCAACGCCTGACGAAGACGGATCCTTCCCGAACCAGGGGGTGCGACATGCTGGAACAGTTTCAACGCGACGGTTACATCCTGGTGCCCGGCGTCTTCGACGACGAGGAAATGGACGCTGCGCTGGAGGCCATGGAGCGGAACTTCTACGGAAAGTCCTACGCGTCATGGCTAGAGGACTTCGAACGGGGCGAACAGGGGTCCGTGGGGGACGGGTTCACCACGAAGCAGGACGAAGTGGTGGGACGGTCCCAGTTTCCCGTCGGCGACAAGGCCCTCGACCGGCTCATCGAGAACGACCGTTATCTCGATCTCTACGAGCTGTTCCTGGGAGACCGGTCCAGTTACTGCAACGCCCACCTGTTCATGCGCACCGGACCGGTGGACGAGCGGTATCCCGATGAATCCTGGAGCGGATACCACGTCGACCACAACACGAACTGCGTCCTTCCCCCATCCGTGGACGCCGCGCGATTCTCCTACATCAACTCCGGCGTGTATCTCCATGACGTCGAAGACGACGGCGCGCCCATGCTGCTCGTACCGGGGTCGCACACACGGGCGGCCGAGGTTTTCGCTGAGGGATGGGCTACGGGCAACATGGCCAGCGTCAGCCACGTCCGCGACATCCGCAAGGCCGGCCTGCGAGATCCGGTCCCGGCCGTGGGCACGAGAGGAACAGCGGCCTTCTATTCGTCCTACCTGCTCCACTCGGCGCAGCCCTTTCAGGACAAGAAAAAGCAACGAGCGTTCTGGACCCTTTCCATGTGCCGCCGCGACGCCGACCGGTGGACCCGGTTTGCGAACCCCTTCATCTATGGCGAGCGGGAGTACATGATTCCCTACATAACGGATACGACGCCGCGCGTCCGGTCGTTGTTCGGCTGGCCCGAGCCCGGCCATCCCTACTACACGGACCAGACCCTGGACCTCCTCGCGCAGGCCTTCCCGGGTATCGACCTGGCCCCCTATCGCCAGGCTGTGCACCGGGCATCATGACCTTGACAATACCGCGTGTTCTTCGTTATCCTGATCCTGTATCGTCCGTCCCTTTCAGGATGCGGAACGCGTCGCCCTAATCGCTTCGGGAAGGCGATCCGAAGGTCCCGTCGCCGCCCCAGAACCTCTCCTGGAACCATGTGCGTATACACCGGCCCCAATCCCATCCCCAAGATCGACATCCACACCCATATCCTGCCGGAGAACTGGCCCGATCTGCACAAGCGCTACGGGTACGGCGGATTCGTCGAACTGGACCATTACCGGCCGGGATGCGCGCGCATGATGATCGACGGCAGGCAGTTCCGCGAGATCCAGGCCAACTCGTGGGACCCGCCAACCCGGATCGGGGAATGCGACGACGCCGGCGTGCACGTCCAGGTCCTCTCCACCGTCCCGGTGATGTTCAGCTATTGGGCGCAGCCGGCGGACGCGCTGGACCTGTCCCGCATGCTCAACGACCATATCGCCGATGTAGTCCGTACCTGGCCCCGGCGTTTCATCGGCCTGGGGACCGTTCCCATGCAGGCGCCCGAACTGGCCATCAGGGAAATGGAGCGGTGCGTCCGGGAACTGGGACTGTCCGGCATTGAGATCGGGACCCACATCAACGGAAACAACCTGAGCGAACCCCACCTTTTTCCGGTGTTCGAAGCGGCGGCCGAGCTCGGCGCCGCGGTGTTCATTCATCCCTGGGACATCATGGGACAGGAGTCCATGGAGAAGTACTGGCTGCCCTGGCTGGTGGGCATGCCCGCCGAGACCTCCCGCGCGATCTGTTCCATGATTTTCGGCGGGGTACTCGAGCGCCTCCCCGGCCTGCGCGTGGCCTTTGCCCACGGCGGCGGGTCCTTTCCCGCGACCATCGGGCGGATCGACTACGGGTTCAAGATCCGCCCCGACCTGTGCGCGGTGGATAACGACGTGCTGCCGAGCGACTACCTGGGCCGGTTCTACCTGGATTCCCTCGTCCACGACAGCCGCATCCTCGATTACCTGATCCAGCTCATCGGACCGGACCACATCGCCATGGGATCGGATTATCCCTTCCCGCTGGGTGAAGCGGTACCGGGCAGGATGATCGAATCCATGAGCCACCTGGACGACGACGTCAAGTCCAGGCTGCTGTACCGCTCCGCGCTCAACTGGCTGAACCTTGAAGCAGACCGGTTTTTCGGTGGGAACGACTAGACCATGGACACGCGATCCGACCAGCGAATGGACGCCGGCGAGTTGGACGCTCGTCGCGACCAGCGAATGGACGCCGGCGAGATGGACGCCAGGGACGGACTTGCGGGCTTCCGGTCGCGATTTCACTTCCCGAGGACCGGGAACGGGGCGGAGGCGGTCTACCTGGTGGGCCATTCGCTCGGACTCCAGCCCATCGCCGCACGGGAATACGTGGAACGGGAACTCGACGACTGGCGGAGCCTGGGCGTCGAAGGGCATTTCAAGGGAGAAAACCCCTGGATGCCTTACCACGAAGCGCTGGCGGACCCACTTGCCCGATTGGCCGGCGCCCTGCCCGGTGAAGTCGTCGCCATGAATACCCTCACGGTGAATCTCCACTTGATGATGGTCTCCTTCTACCGTCCGACTCCGAAGAGGTACCGCATCCTCGTCGAAGGCGCCGCCTTTCCCTCCGACCAGTACGCCGTCGCTTCACAGGCGGCGTGGCACGGTTACGACCCCGTGGAAAGCGTGATCGAACTGCATCCGCGGGAAGGGGAAGACACGATCCGCACCGGGGACATCGAGGACCTGCTCGAACGGGAGGGCGAGTCCATCGCCCTGGTCTTCCTGGGCGGGGTGAACTACCTGACCGGCCAGGTCTTCGACATGGACCGGATCACGGCGGCGGGCCATCGGCAGGGCTGCGTCGTGGGATTCGACCTCGCCCACGCCATGGGAAACCTGGAACTGCATCTGCACGACTGGGACGTGGACTTCGCCGTCTGGTGTTCCTACAAGTACCTGAACGGAGGGCCCGGCTGCGTAGGCGGGTGCTTCGTCCACGAACGGCACGGACGGAAAGACGACCTGCCCCGGTTCGCCGGATGGTGGGGACACGACAAGTCCACCCGGTTCCGGATGCCCTCGGCGTTCGAGGCGATCCCGGGCGCGGAAGGCTGGCAGCTCAGCAATCCGCCTATTCTCCCGCTGGCGGCCCTGCGCGCCTCGCTTGAGCTCTTCGACGCGGCGGGCATGGACCGGCTGCGCGAGAAGAGCAGAAGGCTGACCGGGTACCTGGAACGCCTGCTGCGGGAACGCTTCCCGGATGAACTGGCCATCATCACGCCGTCGGATCCGGAGCAGCGCGGATGCCAGCTTTCGCTCCGGACGGGGCCGCGAGGCGGCCGCGTGCACCGGCATCTGTCCGATCACGGCATCTGGTGCGACTGGCGGGAGCCCGACGTGATCCGCGTCGCCCCCGTTCCGCTGTACAACTGTTTTTCGGACGTCCGCCGTTTCGTGGAGGTCATGGCGGAGGGCATGGAGCGGGCCAAGCGGACCGGGTGAGCAGAACGGGTCGGGTGAGCCGGCTTCCGTTTCGGATCGGAAGCAATCGAGGATTTTAATGGGTGCAAAACGGGAAACCGTAACCCTGATCGGCGCGGGCCTTGCCGGATCCCTGCTGGCGATCTTCCTCGCCCGCCGCGGATTCCGGGTCGAGGTGTACGAGAAGCGGCCCGATATCCGCCGCGAATCGGCTGGCGCCGGTCACGCCGGCCAGGCCGGCAGGTCAATCAATCTGGCCATGTCGGTGCGGGGCCTGCATGCGCTGGGGCAGGTAGGCCTTCGAGACGAAGTCCTGGCCATGGCGATCCCCATGGTGGGACGGCTGATCCATCCCGTGGAAGGCGACCGGGTCCTGCAGCCATACGGCCAGCGGGAGGACGAGGTCATCTACTCCGTATCCCGCGGCGAACTGAACCGGTTCCTGCTGGACGCCGCGGAACGGGAAGACGGCGTGCGGTTGCATTTCAACGCCCGGTGCACCGGGCTGGAATTCCGAACCGGCGTGCTGTACGTCCGCGACGACGCGACCAATCACGTCCACTCCCTCCGCCCCGACCGGGTCATCGGCGTGGACGGCTCGGCATCGGCCATCCGGACCGCCATGATGAACGTGGGCCGGTTCGACCTCTCCCAGCAGTACCTGACCCATGGATACAAGGAACTGACCATTCCCGCCGGACCGGACGGCGCGTACAGGATGGAGCGCAATGCCCTCCATATCTGGCCGCGGGGCATGTACATGCTCATCGCGCTGCCCAACCTGGACGGCAGTTACACCTGCACCCTCTTCTTCCCACACGAAGGCGAGTACAGTTTCGCCAGTCTCCTGGACCCGCGCCAGATACTGGACTTCTTCAAGATGCAGTTTCCCGATGCGACGTCGCTGATGCCCGATCTGGCCACTCTTTACCGCGACAATCCCACCGGGTCCCTGGTCACCCTCAAGTGTTCTCCCTGGCATTACCGCGACCGGGTGCTGCTCCTGGGTGACGCCGCGCACGCGATCGTGCCGTTCTTCGGCCAGGGGATGAACTGCGCTTTCGAAGACTGCACCATCCTCGACGAGTGTATCGAGGCGCACTGGCCGGATTGGGGGAGCGTTTTCGAGTCCTTCGGGGGCCGCAGGAAGGAAGACACGGATGCCATCGCCGACATGGCGCTGGCCAATTACGTCGAGATGCGCGACCTGGTAAGCGACCCCGGTTTCCAGTTGCGGCAGAAGGTGGGTTTCCTCCTGGAACAGAAGTATCCCGATCGGTTCATCCCGCGTTACTCCATGGTGTCGTTCCACCGTTTCCCCTACAGTGAGGCACTGCATTGCGGCGAGCTCCAGGAGGGCATCCTCCGGGAGCTCTGCGCCTCCATCTCCACGGCGGACCAGGTCGACTGGAACATGGCGGAGCGGCTCGTCGGGGAACGGCTCGGCGCCCGGATGACGCCAGAATGAGACCCAGATGACGCCCGGGTGACGCCTCGGTGCCCGGATGACGGCTGGACGGCGCCCGATCAGCGTCTGGACAACGCACGGTACGGTACGAGGAACATGTCAGGGTAATCGCGATGGACGGCCGTCCGCCGGCTTGACAGGTCTCCCGGACCGTTCTACATTAATCGGTAACCTGGCGCGGCACACCCGGCGCGGCACATCTGGCGCGGCGCACCCGGCCTCACGTATCCAAAACCACATTCCAGGCGGTTTCGCGGCATGATGCATGTACTCAACTACATCGGCGGTGAATTGCGCGAACCGGCCGGCGGCACGTACCTGGACAATATCGAGCCCGCCACGGGCGACGTGATCGGCAGGACGCCCGATTCCGGCACGCAGGAGGTGGAGGAAGCGGTCGTCGCCGCGGAAAAGGCCTTTCCGGCCTGGTCGTCCCTGTCCGTACAGGAACGATCCGGGCACCTCCTCCGCATCGCCGGCCTGATCGAGGAGAACCGGGAAGAACTGGCCCTGGCGGAATCAAACGATACGGGCAAGCCGGTGGCCCTGGCGGAAACGGTGGACATCCCCCGCGCCGCAAGTAACTTCCGGTTCTACGCGACGGCCATCGAGCACTTCGCCAGCGACGCCCACGCCATGGGCAAATCCGCCCTGAATTACACCCTCCGGTCGCCGATCGGCCTCGCCGGATGCATTTCACCCTGGAACCTGCCCCTCTACCTGCTGACGTGGAAGATCGCGCCGGCCCTTGCCGCCGGCAACTGCGTGATCGGCAAACCGTCGGAACTGACGCCCACGACCGCGTTCCTGCTGTCCAGGATATGCATCGAGGCGGGACTGCCCGCCGGGGTGCTGAACATCGTGCACGGCCACGGCCACAAGGCGGGCGCCGCCGTGGCGGACCATCCCGGCATTCCGGTCGTTTCCTTCACGGGCGGGACGGCGACGGGCAGGCGCATCGCGGCCGCGGCCGCGCCGAACTTCAAGCGGGTCTCCCTGGAACTGGGCGGCAAGAACCCGAATATCGTCTTCGCGGACTGTCCCTACGAGGATACCCTGCAAACCGCCCTGCTGTCCTCCTTCTCCAACCAGGGAGAAATCTGCCTGTGCGGTCCGCGCATCCTCGTCGAACGGCCCCTGTACGAGACCTTCCGGGACGATTTCGTCGAACGGACCCGCGGGCTGGCCGTCGGGGATCCGAGGGATGCCGGCAACCGGCTCGGCGCCGTCGTGTCCGAGGCGCATATGGACAAGATCCTGTCCTACGTGGAACTGGCCAGGGACGAAGGCGGGCGGGTCCTCTGCGGCGGGCAACAGGTGCGGGTTAACGGCCGTTGCCGGGACGGGTGGTTCGTCGCGCCCACGGTGATCGAGGGTCTTCCGCCGGACTGCCGGACCAACCAGGAAGAGATCTTCGGTCCCGTGGTGACGCTCCTGCCCTTCGATTCCGACGACGAAGCGGTGGACCAGGCCAACGGCACGCCCTACGGCCTGGCCGCCATGGTCTGGACCGACAACCTGGGCCGCGCCCACCGCGTGGCCGAACGCCTGCACGCGGGCATCATCTGGATCAACTGCTGGATGCTGCGTGACCTCCGCACGCCCTTCGGCGGCATGAAGCAGTCGGGCGTGGGCCGCGAGGGAGGATTCGAAGCCCTGCGGTTCTTCACCGAGCCGAAGAACGTGTGCATCAAGATGTAGCGGTCGGTATGGACGGTATGGAAAGTACGGTCGGTACGGACGATATCCCGCAAGACCAGACGTAACGCGGAGACACGGCCATGCAACAGCATTACGATTCCGATCGGGCCCCCGAACCGGTGGGACCCTATCCCCATGCCCGAAGGGTGGGGAACCTGCTGTTCCTGTCGGGCATCGGGCCCCGCGCCAGGGGACGACAGGACATTCCGGGGGTGACCCTGGGGCCGGACGGCGAGATCGCATCCTACGATATCGAGCAGCAGTGCCACGCCGTTTTCCACAATGTCCGCGCCATCCTGGAAGACGCGGGCAGCGCCTGGGAGAACCTCGTGGACATCACCGTGTACCTCACCGACATGGAAAAGGACTTCGCGGTATTCAACCGGATCTACCGCGAGTATTTCCGGGAGCATCAGCCCTGCCGCACCACGGTCGGGGTTTCCCGGCTCCCCACCCGGATTGCCATCGAACTGAAATGCATCGCTACGATCTGAACAAGGAGGTCCGATCATGGCCGTAACGGCTCCATTCAATTTCAAGGCCTGGATAGACGAACACAGGCATCTGCTCAAACCTCCGGTCGGCAACCAGTGCGTCTATACGGAGGCCGAAGACTTCATCGTCATGGTCGTCGGCGGACCGAACGCCCGCAAGGACTACCACTACAATGAAGGCGAGGAGTTCTTCTACCAGGTGGAGGGCGATATCGTCCTGAAGATCATCGACGAAGGCAAGCCGGTGGACGTCCCGATCCGGGAAGGCGAGATCTTCCTCCTTCCCGCCGGGGTTCCCCATTCACCCCAGAGACCGGCGGACACCGTGGGCCTGGTCATGGAAACCAAGCGCAGAAGCGGTGAGATCGACGGGTTCATGTGGTATTGCGAAAGCTGCGGGGAGAAGCTATACGAGGAACGTTTCGAACTGGAAGACATCGTCAGCCAGTTGCCACCCGTCATGAACCGGTTCTTCAGCAGCGAAGGACACCGAACCTGCAGGATCTGCGGCGCGGTCATGCCGAAACCGGAAGGCGGGTGATCGGGAGACCCATACCCTTCGAAGAAGTACTGCTTGTTTTCTGCGGTAAAATGCAGGCCTTTTCCGACTAAAGCCTTAACAAGCATCGAGGATCGCGTTTACAGGATTTCAACGTCCAATCGCATGGAAATCGCCACGAATTACGAATTTCTGCGAAAAAACGCGTTCTTAGTCCGGATTTAAAGTAAAAAATCGACAAAAAGTTGACAAATTGCCGATTTGTGCTTATCTTTTGTTTAGTAGTCCGGTGATGCTTTCGGAAAGGGGGTAGAATATGGTCCTGATTTACCGCGGATTCGAAGGCAACAGGGTGTTCAAGTGGTGCCGGGGAGACTCGGACCGGGTCAGTGTGATGTTTCCGGCGAAGCCCTTCTACAACCGGTGCATCAGCCGCGTGCTGGACGAAACGCGCGCCGGCAAAAACGTCCTGGCCTGGGGAGATCCCGAAGGCCTGTCCCGCCTGGGACTGGCCCTCAACGAGCGGCACATTCCGACCACGCCCTTCGGTGACGGAATCGCCATGCACTGATCGTGGCCGCAGGAATCTGTAGCGGCTGGTTTACGCTGCTCAGAATTCGACGCCCAGCTGCAGGGTGTATTTGTTCGTGTTCTCGCCGTTGCCGCCCCTGGCCGTCCCGTACGCTTTGTCGTGAACCCATTCAACCGTTCCGATAAGTGTTTCTTTCCACAGGTCGACGGTCAGCACGGAGAGGTAGCGCGATACCGGCAATCCAAGTCCCGACGCCTCGGATGTACCCTGGTACCCCAGTGTGAACTTACCGGCCCTCCGAGCCAGTTCGAACCCATAGTGGGCTTCGAGAGACCAGGCCGTTGGACGCGCCCCCCGCCTGTCGAACGCCAGCACACCGGGCGCGAATCTATCCTGAGAGATCATGTATTCGGCGGCTATAGCGATACTGCGGTAATGTACCGCGGTTGCCGCTGCCCAGCCTGGCATCCGATCATCGACGATAAAGGATGACCCGTCGTGACTCGCGTCGTCCATCTCGTCATGGTGTCCGAACACTTCCTCCTGAAAACCGTACAGCGTGCCCAGGTCATCGATAAACGACAGGTTGACGGCGAACTCGTCCTCTTCGGACACGTGCTTCTTGTAACCCACCGCCGCGCCGAAACCGGACCTGGGTTCGTTCGAGCGCTCGTCGTCACCGTAATATCCATAGACACTGCCCAGGAATTGACCCAGTGAAACACCCAACAACAGGGACTTCTCCCGTTTGGAACCGAACTTGAAAGACAACGGTTCGACGATCGCCTCGGTCTCGAAGGGACCGATGCTGGCATCGTGCGCCGCATGGATTTCAGCCAGCTCGAACATGGTGAAGGGCAGGAACTGTACGCCGCCCTTGAGCCACCACATTCCGTCGGGTGGACCGACAATCAAGGTCCCCGTAAAGATCCCGATTTCGTGGCCCGCCTCCTCTTCGTCGTGCTCTTCATCATGTTCATGAATCCATCCAAACTCCGATCCAATCCATTCGTGGGGTTCGATTCCAATACCCATTTCCAGCTGCTCGGCCGCCGTGGACGTGGAACTCTCCCCCGCAGACGACTGTTTGCGCGACACAGTAAACTCCAACACGCCGCCTATTTCAATCGACCGGAACAGGGATTCCAGACCGGATTCCTCATCGGCTTCCTGGCCGATAACCGAGGCCGTGCACATCACCGCCCCGAACATCGTGAGGAGGGCCGCACAGAACCGTGACGTACCGTTCAAGCATGAATGCATTATCTTGTTCTTCTGCTTTCTCGTGGCAGGCAGGCCACAAACCGTTTCAACGGCGCCGATTCACACGGGCTCTTCGGGACCCGGCGTATCAGGGGTGGGGCGCCATGAAGACCAGCACGACCAGCCTGGCGTTGCCCGAGTTTAGCACGCCGTGGTCGATTCCGGGGGGACACAGCACCGCCGTACCGGGAATGCCCTTCACGGTTTCGTCGCCGACCGTGAAATCGCCTTTCCCTTCCAGCACGTAGTAGATCTTGTCGTTTTCGGCGTGGCTGTGGGCCTTCTGTTCCTGGCCGGGTTCGAAACAGTAGATATCGCAGAACATGCGATCCGTATCGAAGAGATTGACCTTCTGGAATTTGTCAAAGGAGAACCGTTTTCGATCAGGCACAAATTCCACCGGCATGGCGGTTTGCTCCTTAGGAATGCTCAATGGGAGAGGAGACCTGGCCGGACAAAGACCTTGCGAACAGGTCGTTTCCCGGCATATTTTCATCCCGTAATCTATCCGTCGAACTTGAGGTTGTCAATCGCCAGGGGAATGGAAGAACGCATAGAAACCGTGACTACCGAAATCAAAATAGGTTCTCATCGCATAAAGTCGCTTAAACCCGGCATGCCCATCCTCACGCTGGCGCCCATGGCGGGCATCAGCAACTGGCCGTTCCGGTTGATCTGCGCGAAGATGGGCGCCCAGATGGTCGGCGTGGAATTCATCAACTGCAACGCCATTCTCCACAAGAACCCGAAGACGCTTCAGATGATGAACTTCTGCGACGCCGACATCTACCGCGATACCGGCATGTCGCTGCTCGCGGCGCAGATCTACGGGAACGATATCGGCCGCATGGTGGAAGGCGCGCTGGTGCTGGAGGAAAAGGGCGCGCAGATCATGGACATCAACTTCGGGTGTTCCGTGCCCAAGATCCTGCGGTCCGATTCCGGCGCCGCCTTCCTCAAGGACATCGACCGGATGATGAACGCGGTGCGCAGCGTGGCCGAGGCCGTCTCGATTCCGGTAATCATCAAGACGCGTCTGGGCTGGGACCACGACAACATCAGCATCCTGGAAGTGGTGAAACGCGCCGCGGATTCCGGCGCCCACGCCGTGGCGGTGCACGCACGCACCGTGGCGCAGAAGTTCAACGGGACCGCGGACTGGTCATGGATCGCCCGCGCCGTGGAAGTCTCTCCCGTGCCGATCTTCGGAAACGGCGACGTGTTCACCTACGAGGATGCGGTGCGCATGGTGGAAGAGACGGGGTGTGCCGGCGTGATGATCGCCCGGGCTGCGCGGGACAACCCCTACATCTTCTCCGGCGCGCGGATACCAACGTTCACCGAGCGCGTCCGGCTCGCCCGGGACCACCTGGGCATGATGGTGGAGTACAAGGGGGAGAAGGTGGGCGTGATGGAAATGCGCAAGTTCTTCGCCTCCTACTTCAAAGGCTTCCCCAACGCATCCCACCTGAGGACCAGCCTCGTGCAGGTGGACACCGTCACGCAGGCCCACCGGATTCTGGACGAATGGGTGACGGAATCGGATCGTCAGCCGTATGATGCTTGATCACGCGGCCTTCCGAGAAATACACCACGCCTTCGGCGATGTTCGTGGCGTGATCGGCCAGGCGTTCGATGTGGCGGGAAATGAAGATCAGTTGCATCGCCTGGGGCACCGACCCTGAATCCTCCTTCATGCAGGCCAGCAGTTCCTCGAAGATCTGGTCCTGCAACTGATTGACCTCCTCGTCCCTGTCGCAGACCTCCATAGCCAGTTGCTCGTCTCCGCGCACGAAGGCGTTGAGGCTGTCCTTGACCATGGACTGGGAAAGGTCCGCCATGCGCGGCAGGTCGACGAGCGGTTTCAGGAGGGGCATCCCGGCGAGCTGTTTCGTTTTCTTGGAGATGTTGACGGCGATGTCGCCCAGCCGTTCCAGGTCGATCGTGATCTTCATGCTGGCCGCGACAAAGCGCAGGTCCCGCGCGATGGGGTGCTGGAGTGCCAGCAGCCGGATGCACTGCTCGTCGATCTCCAGTTCCATGGCGTCGATGGGCTGATCGCCGGCGATGACCTGATCGCACAAGTCGATGTCGCGCTCCACGTGCGCCGTGATCGCCCGGGCAATCTGTTCCTCTACGAGCGCCGCCATACTCAGCAGGGCGGACCTCAGGCCTTCCAGTTGTTGTTGAAGTTGGGTTTCCATGACTTCTAACCCGCACGGCCCGTGATGTAGTCTTCTGTGCGCCGGTCGCGGGGCGTGGTGAACATCGCGTCGGTCACGCCCATTTCCACCAGTTCGCCCTTGAGCATGAACCCGGTGTATTCGGACACACGCGCCGCCTGCTGCATGTTGTGCGTCACGATAACAATGGTGTAATCGTCCTTCAGATCAAGCATTAATTCCTCGATCCTGGACGTGGCGACGGGGTCCAGCGACGAGCACGGCTCGTCCATGAGCAGGACTTCCGGTTCGACCGCGATCGCCCGCGCGATGCAGAGCCGCTGTTGCTGTCCGAGAGAAAGCCCGAGGGCGCTCTCCTCGAGCTGTGCCTGGACTTCCTCCCACAGGAAGGCCCGGCGCAGGCACCGTTCCACGATCTCGTCGAGGAAACCGCCGGACTTCACGCCGTGGATCCGCGGACCGTAGGCCACGTTCTCGTAGATCGACTTGGGGAAGGGATTCGGCTGCTGGAAGACCATGCCGACGCGCCGGCGCAGCCTCGTGACGTCGGTGTCCGGCCCGTAGATATCCACCCCGTTCATCCGGATCATACCCGTCATGCGGACCTGGGGAACGAGGTCGTTCATGCGGTTGATCAACCTGAGCAAGGTCGTCTTGCCGCAGCCTGACGGGCCGATGAAGGCCGTGATGACCTGGCGGTCGATCGCCATGGTCACGTTTTTCAGCGCGGCCCGGTCCCCGTACCAGAAGGACACGTGCTCGACATCGATGATCGTTTCCTCACGCAGGATCTTCGGCGTGACCGGCGCGTTTTCCGTCGTCATTCGCTAGAACCTCTTGGGCGCGTTGCTTGTGCAAACCGCCTTTGCGCCGCTTGTGCGCGTTGCCCGTGCGTGCCACTTCAGCGCACTGCAGGGGTGCGCGGCGGGATCACCTATGCCCCGGCCGCGGCCAGTGAATAGCGTCTCCTCAGCCGACTTCTGAGCCCGATCGCCGCCGCGTTCAGCGCGACCACGATGGCCAGCAGCAACAGGGTGGACGTGTACGCCATGGGTAGAGACGCCTCCCCGCCGTCCGGCCTGAAACCCGTGTCGAAGATATGAAACCCCAGGTGCATGAACTCCCGTTCCAGGTGCACGAAGGGCCAGGTGCCGTCCACGGGCAACTCGGCGGAAAAGGCGACGACCCCCGTGATCATCAGCGGCGCCACGGTACCGGCCGCCCGCGCCACGGACAGGATCAGGCCCGTGAGTATGGACGGCAGCACCACCGGCACGACGACACGCCACAGCGTCTCGAACCGCGTCGCACCCAGGGCGTGAGATGCCTCGCGGAGTCCCGGGGGCACGCCGGCCAGCCCTTCCTCCACGGCCACGATGACCACGGGCAGGGTGAGCAGGACCAGGGTCAGCGCGCACCAGAGGATGCCGCCGCGGCCGAAAGTCGGTTCCGGGAGTTCCGCCGGAAAGAACAGACGGTCCAGGGTTCCTCCCAGATAATACACGAAGAAACCGAGTCCGAAAACCCCGAATACGATGGAGGGTACGCCGGCCAGGCTGTTCACGGCGATTCGAACCACGTTCAGGAACGGGCCCGGGTTGCCGTATTCTCTCAGGTAAAAGGCCGCCAGCGCGCCGAAGGGCATGACGACGACCGACATGAGGATGACCATCGCCGCCGTGCCGAAAATCGCCGGATAGACCCCGCCGAGCCGGTTTTGGTCTCTCGGCGGCGACCACAGGTAGGACCAGGCGCCGCCCATATAGTGACGGATCCTCGTCCACGTGGTCATCGCATTGGGCGCGTAGATCCGGTGGACGTTCGCGAGGGAAACGGTGTGCTGCCGGCCATCCGCAAAAGACAGGACGATGGACAGCGCCCGCTGCCTGCGCAGGCGTTCCAGTTCCGGGGACTGCTCCCGGTAATGGGCCCGAACGGCTTCGTAACCCCGGGCGACGACCGTACCGTCGTCCACGAAGGATTCCAGGAAGCCGAAGACGTCCCCGCCCCGGACCTGCTCCACGACCACGGCCTCGCGGGGGGCGTCACGCCACGCGACCCGGCCTTCCTCCAGCCAGACGTATTCGGCCGGAAACCGTTCCCGGTCGCCGGTCCGGACCCTCAATCGATAGGCCACGGACCGCTCACCCGACAAGCCGGCGGTCCGGACGCTGACGCGGGACGTCTCGTGGCCCAGGACAATCCTGCCGTCGCGCAGCTCGTACAGCGTGAGTTCCTGGGGCCAGAACCGGCCCAGTCCGTGCACGACAATGACCAGGATCAGTCCCGCCACCATCAGGAAGCCGAGGACCAGGGCGCCGCCGGACAGCCAGATCAGGGCGTCATCCTTTGACCACTTCGAAACCATCACATCTCCCTGCGGCCGGTGGAACATCCGGCGCTCAAGCATACCGCCGTCTCAGCCGCCGTCGAACCAGTTCGGCCACGGTGTTGATCGCAAAAGTCGAAACGAGCAGGAGAAAGGCGGCGAAAAACAGGACCCGGTAGCGCGTGTCGTCCGGCGCGGCGTTCGGCAGGTCGAGGGCCACGCTGGCGGACAGGGCCCGGAACCCGGAGAAGGCGGACCAGTCCATCACCGGTATATTGCCCGAGACGAACAGCACGATCATGGTCTCCCCGATCGCCCTGCTGAACCCCAGCAGAACGGCGGCCAGTATGCCGGATCCCGCGGCGGGAAGGACGATGCGCACGGCGGTCTGCCAGCGCGTGGCCCCCAGCGACATCGATCCTTCCAGGAATGAGCGGGGCACGGCGGAAAGCGTTTCTTCGGACAGGGTGAATATGATCGGTGTGACGGCCAGGCCCATGACCATACCCACGACGATCGCGTTCCGCTGCGTATAGGTCAGTCCCAGGGACTCCTCGAACCAGGTTTCGTAGCCGGCCCGCAGCCAGGCGGCCTCCAGCATCGCCCCGCATTCCAGGGCCAGCCATCCCCCGGCGAGCACGGCAACCAGCAGCAGCCAGATCTCCCGGCCCGGATGATTGAACGCCCGGAACCGCACCGGGGCATGGTGCCTGATGAGAAAAGCGGCCACCACCGCGCCGGAAATGAATACTGGCGCCAGGAAGAGGGCGAAGACGTGGGACGCCAGGAACGGTGCAAGCCAGATGCCGCCGATGAAACCGAGCACGACACTCGGTACCGCGGCCATGATTTCCACCAGCGGTTTCAGTCTTTCCTTCAGCACCCGCGGCAGGAACTGCGACGCGTAGAGCGCGGCGAGCACCGAGACCGGCACCGCGAAAAGCAAGGTATACACCGCCCCTTTCAAGGTCCCGGAGATCAGCGGCAGGATGCTGTACCCGGCGTCGATCCCCTCGGGATCGGAAACCCCCCAGCGGAATCCCGCGGGCGACGTGAACAAGGGGTAAATCACCCACATGATCACGGCAAAGACCGACAGAATGGTCAGGATCAACACCACGCCGCCAAGGGCGGAGAGGCGGCCAACCAGAAGGTCCAGCAGAAGGCGCCGGTCAAACCGGCGTCCTTGGGGGCGATCGGTCATCCGGGGATCCTGGATCGGGATTTAACAGGGCATTATTGGACGAGGTCAACGAGTGGAAGTTAAGCGATGGGTCCGTACGGCGTCAATACCGGCGCATCACTTCAGCAGGGTCATCTTCCGGTTGAAGACGTGGGCGGTCCGTCCATCCGCGGTAGCCTCGAAGCGATAGAAGTACACGCCGCTCGAGAGATGCCGCGCCTCCCAGCGTTCTGTGTAGTGCCCCGGAAGCCTGATATCGTTCACCACCGTCGCCACCCGCTGGCCGAGGAGATTGTATACCTCGATCAGTATATGGCTCGTCGACGATACGGTGTAATCGATGTTCGTGGCCATGCCGAAGGGGTTCGGACTGTTCTGCGCCAGGCTGAAGCCGTCGGGTGCATCTACGCCGGGTTCAGCCGGTTCCGGCGGCATAGGTGCCGGTGCGGTACTGAAATAACCCAATGCCGCAAGCGCCGACCAATGGTCCGCCCAGTTTTCCGTTCCGAAAGCGCCCGCGTAATCGACGTCCGTAAAGAACCCGCTGTTCCGCGGTTCTTCCATGAGCCTGCTCGCATCCCAGGCGGGACTGGTGTTGCCGGGACGCGGATCAAGCCCCAGGTTCCGGTTCCAGCTGATGCCCTGGAGCAATGGATCCGTGATCCGGTTGGCGTTGCCTTCGTTGGCGAGCAGTTCCGTCGTGTGGAAGTCGCCGCCCAGGTCCGCGGGTGAACTCCCTGCTCCGAACCTGCCCAGGATGTTATACCGGAAGGCCAGGTCTCCCGCGTCCAGGCGCGCCTTGCTGTCCTGCGCGCCGCGGGTCGGATCCAGGTCCTCGATCGACAGCGCATGGCCCTGGAACTCGGTAAAGATGCTGTTGAAATACATCCCGCCCGCGTTGTCGCGGAAGATGAGGGCGTTGTTGTCCTTGCCGCCCGTCGAAGAAGCGCCGCGGCCGATGTAGGTGGCGTTCATGATCGTGGGACGGGCGTAGGGCCTGCCGTCCTCGGGATCCGTGCCGCCGTCGTGCTCGCCGGCATGGTCGCCCAGGGACGGGTCCTGGATCGAGAACCAGAACTGGTGCTCGCCCCGGAAGCCCTCGTCGTAGTCGAAGGCGTCATCGCCCGCGAAAGCGGATATCAGGTAGCGCGTATTCACCGTTCCGCCGAACCATTCGAAGCCGTCGTCCTGGTTGTAGAACACCTCCACGTGCTCGATGGTCGTGCCGCGGCCCACGCCGGCCATGGTCAGTCCGTTGATCTCGTTGTCCGCGCCGATGACCGCGCCGCCGTGCCGGATCGACACGTACCTCAGCACGCCCGAGTCGTCGTCGTCGTCGGGATTCGATCCACCACCGTAGATACCCCGGGGTTCGGTCGTCGCATCGATGCCTTCAATGTTGTTCTCACCTGTGGCGGTGTTGATGGACGCCCGGCCGAGGAGGATGACTCCGCCCCACAGCCCGCGGGAAGCGGTGGGGGAGGACAGCAGGATGTCGTCCGGATCATCGACGTCGTCCGCTTCGGCCGTGAAGATAATCGGATTCCTCGCCGTGCCGTCGGCGATGATCCTGCCGCCCTGGGCCACGATCAGGGCGGTATCCTCGCCCTCGATGGTCGTGGACTTGCCCTTGATCACCGTGCCCGCCTCGATCGTCAGCGTCTCGCCGTCTTCGACGAAGACCAGGCCGGACAGCAGATAAGTGTTGTCTGAGGTGAAGGATGTGTTGCCGACGATGTCTGCGTCGGTGATGGTTATTGCGGGATTGGCGGGGGATTGTGCTTTTGCGAGGACCGGGTAAACCAATGATGAGGAAACCAAGGCGATGGATATCCACCGAAACATACCTTCTCCTTGAAGGGCTTGCGGTTGAGTTGTGAAGATGAAGTCATAGTCGTCCTCGCGGGCCAGCGGGTCGGCGGGCCAGCGGGTCGGCGGACCGGCCCGTCGGCGGGTCGGTTATATCCCGTACGAAAATCCCAGGGAGAACGTCCGCCCCCGCTTGTACAGGCTCCGGATGAACTCCTCGTTGTTGAACGGATGTACCTTCTTGATGTCCGGGTCCAGCAGGTTCTTGGCGGAGAACTTAAGCGTTACCCGGTCCCACAGCCTTTGCGAGCCCGTGATATCCAGCATGCCGGCGGGCTGCTCGAAGGCGTTGGGCGTCCCGCCCGTACTCACTTCGGAAAGCCTTTCGCCGAAAACGTTGTAGTGGACGCTCACCAGGGTACCGGTGTCCGTGTTGTCGTACATGGCGTCGATATTGACTACGTAGGGAGACTGGCCCTGCAGCTTGCGGGTCTCCGCCGCACCCGGATCGAGCGCCCGGATGATGGCGAGTTCCGACGGCGCGATATCCACCTGGGAACTGATCAGGGACAGGTTGCCGCCGAGCTGGAAGTTGCCCAGGGACGGATGGAGTTGGTCGAGCTGCTTCCGGAATTCCAGTTCCAAACCGGAGACGCGCGCCCTGTCGACATTCTGAAACTGGATTTCGCCGTTCGTCGTCACGATTACGCGTTCAATCGGGTTTTCGAAGTTCTTGTAGAAATAGCTGAGGGCTTAGATCTCGCCGGGCCGGGTGAACCATTCCCAGCGGAAATCGTAGTTGTCGATCAGCGTCCGCTTCAGCTCGCTGTTCCCCACGAAGATGTAATCGCCGACAAAGAGGAAAGAGGCAAATGGAGCCAGTTCGCGAAAGGAGGGCCGCGCCAGGGTCCGGCTGTAAGCGCCCCGGACATTCATGTTGTCCACGACCTGGTACACCGTGTTGATCGAGGGCAGCCAGTCCTTCTCATCCAGCCTGCCGGGCGTAAGCGAAGTTTCATGGCTGGCCACGTCCAGCAGGGTGGACTCGTACCGCGCGCCGCCCGTGACCTTGAACCGCCTGGTGATCGGCAGGTCCAGCATCATGTATCCGGCCCGGATTTCCTGGTCGCCGTCGTAGTTGTTCCTCAGGTCCGAGTCCTCGGATACGAAATTACCGAACCGGGTAAACCCGGGCGTATCCTGGAATTCATCGGGCAGTATCCCGGTGCGCGCCGTGGAGAAGAAGACGACAGGATCATTCCGGTACTGCAGGGCGTCCTGCCTGAAGGAAAATCGCCGCTCCCGGAAGGTGTGGTCCTTGTCCAGGTAGGCTCCTCCGAACTTCAGACGGGCCGTGAGTCCGGACCATGGCGTAAAGGGCAGCGTCACGTCCAGCTTGAAGTCCCGGTTGGATTCTTCAAGGTTCCTGAAGTAACGGGTCGGCGCCGCGTAATTGGACAGGGCGATCGTGTAGCTGTCGATATCGGGCGCACCTTCGCCGGCCGCGTCGACCGTCTGGAATTCGTTGGTGAAGTAACGAAGGTCGGGCTCGTCCTGGGTCGACCGGATGAATGCGCCGGTCCATTCGATTTCCATGTTGGATACGGACGGCATTACGTGCTTGCCGCGGAACTGCAGAGACCGCATCTCGCGCTCGATGAAGGACAGCACGCGGGTCTCGTACCGCACGTTTTCACCGGGCAGGGAGGATGGCCATGCGCCGGTCTGGAATCGGGACAGTTTTTCGCCGCTGCGGTTGTAAAGCACGTTGACGCCGATCTCGTGGGTGATGCTCGGTTGGTAGGTAGCGTTCACGAGGCCGCCCCAGAGTACTTCTTCGGACCCGCTCATGTCCGTCGCGAATCGCTCCCTGTTCAACCCTTCGGCCTCCCGGGACACGCGCTTCCATATCCCGGACGCGCCGTTGTCATACGCCGAGACGTTCCGGTTGTAGCTCACGCTGCCCAGCATCCCGAACGGGCGTTCCGCGATCTCCGTCTGGTTGCCTATTGAAAACGCGTAGCTCTGGCCGAGCCCGCCTTCTATGGTGGTCGGTGTCATCGACTTGTCGGCAAACGACTTGGAATAAAGGTCCAGGAGTTGCGCGGCTTCCGGGTCCCGGAGCGCGCTGGTGATGCCGGGAATCTCCACATCGGGATTCTGCAGGGGCAGGGGTATATCCCGGGTGCCGTCGTCGAAGCCCAGGAAATCGTACTCACCGCCCTCGTAGCTCAGCATGTCCTTGAAGGAAGACTGGGTGTTGTACTTCGTGGACGTGGAAAAGGACATGGTGAAAGACTCGGGCAGGGACTTGGTCTTCACGTTGACGCTGCCGCCGGTGAAGTTGCCCGGCTTGTCCGGCGTGAAGGTCTTTTCCGTGGTGATGTTGTCCAGCAGGTTCGCCGCGAAGATGTCCATCTGGACCGACTTGCTGTTGGGATCGGCGTTCGGCAGGGCGGTGCCGTTCAGCTGCGCTGTACTGTAGCGTTCGCCCAGTCCGCGAATGTAGACGTACTTGCCGTCCACCACCGATGCGCCGGTAACGCGGGTCATGGCCGCGGCCACGTCTCCCTGGGCGCCCCGGGAGATATCCTCGGCGCTGATGGCGTCGCTGATGGAAAGGGCGTTCTGGC
The DNA here is from genome assembly GCA_009835325.1 of Gemmatimonadota bacterium. NCBI lineage: Bacteria > Pseudomonadati > Gemmatimonadota > Gemmatimonadota bacterium. The sequence goes on from VXWP01000017.1 coordinate 72,588, forward strand.
GGCGCTTGAGCAGTGACGCTTCCGTGTTTTCCAGGGACCGGGCCGTCACCTCCACCACGTCCGCCACGATGAGTTCCTGTTCGACGGTTATGTCTATTCTGCTCACCTGGTCCGGTTCGACATGGACCCCGGTGACCCGCTTCGCCGCGTACCCGATCATGGATACACGGACGGTGTGCAGTCCCGCCGGGACGTTCCGGATCAGGTAGGCGCCTTCGAGATCGGCCATCGCGCCAAGCTCCAGTCCCACCACCACCACCGTGGCGCCGATAAGCGGATCGCCCGTCGCCGCGTCGACGACCGTACCCGATATACGGCCCATGGACGCCTGTCCCCGGACCTCCATCGCTGTGCCGGCAAGGAGCGCGAGAACGACCGCGAGTGCGGCCACGACTACCGCTGCCCGCATCGATGCGGCCAGCCGGTTTCTGTCGTATTTCGCGTAATGGCCGTTCCGGAACCGGTATGTCTTCGTCATGTACGGCATCTCCCCTTGTTTTCGTCGAATCAATCCGTCTGCGGGTGCCTGGAACGCAAGCTTGAATCAAACACGGTGCAAATATAAAAAGGTTATTTGACGATTCTGTTACGAACAGCATACAAGGCCATGACGTTATGAATAAAGTTTGGTTTTTCCGGTCGGATGCGGCCGGCGGGTCAAAGACGGCTTGACAAAACCGCCGTCCGTCTTGCTTTATGGATACTTGATCCAGGCTCGAAACCGCATATCCTCCAGGTGGCTTTAGTCATGTCTTCCGCGAATGGGAACAACTCCAGGACCGCCACGGTTCGAACCATCGCCTCTAAGAGAGCGGGGCGCCGGTTCACCCACAAGCCCCGGCCTCCCGTCGCGCCGCTGGTGACGAACTACTGGCGCCCGGAACACTTCTTCAACCGGGAACTGAGCTGGATGGAGTTCAACGCGCGGGTGCTGGAGGAAGCGCTCGACCCGTCGGTTCCCCTGCTGGAACGGGTGAAGTTCCTGGCCATATTCAGCACCAACCTGGACGAGTTCTTCATGATCCGCGTCGCCGGCGTCAAGAGACAGATCGACGCGCAGGTCCAGTCCACGCGGACCGCCGACGGCCTGAGTCCCCGGGAGGTAATGACCGCGCTCTCGTCCCGGATGCACGAACTGGTCAACAAGCAGCACGGACTCTTCATCAACGAGATCTTCCCGCAACTCACCGAGCAGGGCATCGACATCCTCGAGCCGGAGCAACTCAGCCCTTCGCAGAAGGCCTATCTGGACGAGTACTTCCGGAAGACCATCCTGCCGGTGGTGACCCCGCTGGCGGTGGACCCGGGCCATCCGTTTCCCTACCTGGCCAACGGCACGCTCTGTCTCGTGGCTGAAATCCGCAAGATCCAGAAATCCGTTTTCCCCCATACGAACCTCTCGGTCATCCACCTGCCCACCTCGGTCATGCCGCGGTTCCTCGAACTCCCGTCCGAAAACGGCCGGCAGGCGTTCTTCATGCTGGAGGACGTCATCCAGATGAACCTCGACCTGTTCTACAACGGTTACGAGGTGCTGAACTGCGCGTCGATCCGCGTGACGCGGGACGCCGACGTGGACTACGAGGAGGAAGGCGCGGAGGACCTGCTCAAGGTCATCGAGGAGGGCATTCGCAACCGGCGCAACGGGGCCGCGGTACGGTTGCAGTACGACCCAGAGCTGTCTTCGCGCATCCTGGACGTCCTGGTGGACGAACTGGAACTGGAGCCGGAGGATCTCTACCCCACGGAAGGCTTCACCGCTTTCTCCGATCTCATCGAACTGTACGACGCCGTCGACCGGCCCGATCTCATGGACGAACCCTTCCCGCCCCAGCCGGCGACGCCCTTCGAAGGCGCGCCTTCCATCTGGGAGGCCATCAGGAAGGACGATATCCTGCTGCACCACCCCTTTCATCAGTTCAACGCGGTGGTCCGGTTCGTTTCGGAAGCGGCGGAGGATCCCCAGGTACTCGCCATCAAAATGACGCTGTACCGGGTCAGCGCCAATTCGCCTATCACCCGGGCGTTGACGCGAGCGGCGCAGAACGGCAAGGAAGTCTCGGTGCTGCTGGAGTTAAAGGCCCGGTTCGACGAGGCCGCGAATATCCAGTGGGCCAGGCAGCTGGAGGAGGCGGGGGCCCATGTCATCTACGGCATACCGGGCATCAAGGTCCACTGCAAGGCCTGCCTGGTCGTGCGCCGGGAGGGCGAGGGGATACACCGGTACTGTCACCTGGGTACGGGGAATTACAACGACAAGACGGCGCGTATCTACGCCGATTTCGGCCTGTTCACCGACAAGGAGGAATTCGGCGAGGACGTGACGCAACTGTTCAACCTGCTGACCGGCTACGCGCTGCCCTCGCGCTTTCACCATCTCATCCTTTCGCCCACGTCGATGCGGGAGGACATGGTGAAGCGGCTTCAGCGGGAGAGCGACCGGGCCCGCGCCGGGCATCCGGCCCTGGTGATCGCGAAGATCAATTCCCTCGTTGACCCGGACATGATCGTGGCCCTGTACCAGGCCTCCCAGGCCGGCGTGCGGATACAGCTGATCATCCGCGGCATATGCTGCCTGAGACCGGGCGTACCGGGATTGAGCGAGAACATCAGCGTCATCAGCATCGTCGACCGGTTCCTCGAGCACGTCCGGCTGTTCTATTTCTACAACGACGGAGACCCGGAATACCTGTTTTCAAGCGCGGACTGGATGGACCGGAACCTCAACCGCCGGGTCGAGATATCGTTCCCGGTCATCGACCGGGCACTCCAGGCGGAGCTGTGGGCGTATTTGAAGATACAGTTGAAGGACAACGTGAAGGCGCGTGAATTGCAGTCGGACGGGACGTACCGGTACGTGAAGAAAGCGGGAAGACGCTTCCAGTCGCAGCGGGAACTGTACGAACTGGCCTGCGAGACCGTGAGGATCAACGCGGACCTGAAGATGAAGCGCTCCGCGGCTTCCCGGACTGCGCTGACCGCCCGGAACTGAGGGGATTCGGGAGAAAACCGGTACCAGGGTCAGCCGGTACCGGGGGACAACCGTTACACAAAAAACAGGCGGACCAGGGAGATTGAGTCTTCCCCGGTCCGCCTGTGTGTTTTTACGCCGACTACGTCTCAGTTACCACCCGATACGGGCCTTCGTCCTTTTCAGGAGAATGGTAACGACGCCGGCGTATAGGACGGTGCTGACCGGATCGATGATCGCGTCAAGGGTCGCGCCGATCGCCGGTATGTTGCTTAGCACGTCCATGCCCGCTGCTGCGCCGACGGCAATGGTGACCGCCAGGTAGCCCGTGGCGTCTTCCGCGTCGACCGACAGGTGCGCGTGCAACAGGCCGAGGATGACCAGCAACAGCCCGACAACGGTACCGTCAAGCAGCATACCGCTAACCAGCCCCTCATGCAACGCCAGCAGCACCGCGAGTCCAACGACTATCCGGGATGCCATATATCTTACCTCCTAAGCACTTGAAAACGACTCGGTTCAGGGAAGGCCGGGTAAACCTTCGCGGCACGGAAAGCCGCGGGTCCCCGGCACGGAAGGCCGCGGGTCGCGGCCGCCTATCCCTTGAGCCGGTTTAACGTACGCATGATCAGGATGGAAAACACGCTGGCGTACAGCGCTGAGCTGGCCGGATCCAGAATGCCGTCCAGGGACATTCCGATGACCGGTATGCCACTCAACACGTCTGCGCCCGCCGCCGCGCCTACCGCGATAGTCACGACCAGGTAGTCCGTTGCGTCCTCAGCGTCTACCCCCACGAAGCCGTAGGCGATACCCAGGAGCACAATCAGGATCATTATGGCTCCGCCATCATTCATCATGCCACCAGCCAACCCCTGGATGATCGCCAAAAGGGCGATCAAACCCACAATTACTCTGGTTGCCATATCTACCTCCTGGAGGAGAATGGTTTTGCCACCGGCCCGCACCAGCGCGTTGCCGTGGCGGGAACTACGGCGAGACGAACTTGCGTCGCGTACGCACAGTAAGCCGCACCTGTCACTAACTTCCTTCGAAACGGTTCAGTCGGACGCGCGCGTCCGCGCATCGTGCGACTGCCTTCAGAAGCCTGGCCGGAGTCCTGCGTATCGGGGTCTTGTTCCCGATGGTTTATTTTGTTTTTTGGGTTATGTACCCAATAAATATCAGAAGGGAAGCACTGTCAAGGGTAAATGTGTTTTTTGATCCAAAAAACACAGGAAACAAAGCGGAAGAACACGGCGGTCCGTTGATCGAGCACAGACCATGAAACGAGCGGTCCCGGCCAGCACATCCCACCGGGTGCCGCGAGTGGGGATGGTGTGGTCTAAGTGGTTCCACCCGTGGTAGTTTCGCCGACCGATTCTCCTGGCGTGCGGGCGGGGCGTCCGGTCACTTCGGACTGTTCGTCTTCCGACGGCTCGTTTTCGGTCCACGCGGGCAGGGAGAGGTAGAAGGTCGCGCCTTCGCCGAGCCTGCTCTCGACCCATGCCCGGCCGTTGAGCAGTTCCATGGTGTGCCGGACGATCGCCAGGCCCAGGCCGGTTCCGCCCAGGGCCCTGGACCGCGCCCGGTCAACCCGGAAAAAACGTTCGAAGATCCGGGGAAGCGCCTCGGACGGAATGCCCGGTCCGGTGTCGGAAACCGACAGGACGATCTCATCGACCCGCTCCTCGGTGCCGATGGTAATCGATCCGCCATTCTCCGTGTATTTCACGGCGTTGTCCACCAGATTGGACAGGGCCCGCTCCATGAGTTCGGGATCTCCGCGGGCCGGCCTGTCCGTTTCGAAACGCAGGGAGAGCGCCAGTTGCTTGCGGTCGACCTGTTTCGCGAAAATCTCGGCAACCCGTTCCGAAACCCGGTCCAGGCGGCAGGAGGTGAATTCGACCTCGTACCGGCCCGATTCTATGCTGGACAGTTGCAGCAGGTCCTCGACCAGCGCCTGGAGCCGGTCGGCATGATGCTGGATGGACGTCATGAAACGGCGCAGCGCGGCGGTATCTTCCATGGCGCCGTCCAGCAGCGTCTCCACAAAACCCTTGATGGAGGTCAGCGGCGTCCTGAGTTCGTGAGACACGTTGGCCACGAAGTCCTTCCTGACCTGCTCAAGGCGGCGCAGTTCGGTCATGTCGTGGAACACGGCGACCACGCCGTGCAGCTGCTCCCCGATGCGTACGGGAGTCAGGTGTACCTGGAAGATGCGCTGGTTCCACTCCAGGGTCAGGTCGAACACGGTATCCTCGTGCAGGGACGGCGCCGAATCGATCGCGGCGTCCACCACGCTCTGCAGGTCGTGGTTGCGCACGACCTCGATCGGTCGCTTGTTCAGGCACCACGCGTCCACGTCCATCATGCGCTTGAAAGCCGGATTGACCATCAGGATCCGCCCTTCCGCGGAGGTCACCATTACGCCTTCCGCCATACCGGACAGCACCGCTTCGAGCTGGGCGTTCTCTTCCCGGATCCGCGAAAGCCTTTCCTTTGATTGCGCGGCCATCTCGTTCAGGGCGGCCGCCAGTGAGGAGAGTTCGACGTGCGCCGGCGCGGAAGCGGCGACCTCGAGGTCGCCGGCGGCCTGGCGACGGGCGACTTCCGTCATGCGTTCGATCGGTCGGGACACCAGTCTCTCCGTGCCCCAGCTCAGCACGACGCTCAACAGGAGGCCGATGCCAAGGGCCGCGAGCACGATCTTCCATATATGGGATTCGATCCAACGGAACTGCTGCAGCGGCAGCGCGACCCGAACTACGCCCCTTGCCTGTTCGGTGCGGAAGGGGACCGCCACATAGGCCATGTCGGTTTCCAGCGTGTTGCTGTAGCGGATGCTGTTACCGATCCCCGACGCGATGGCTTCGAGGATCTCCGGCCGGTCGCCGTGGTTCTCCAAGAGGGGAACGGACGAAAGGGGGATGGACGAATCACCGGCCACGACGCCGTCGTCCCGCACCACGGTTACGCGGGCGCCGCACTGCTCACCCAGGCGGTCCGCGATCGGATCGATCGTTTCGGGGGAAAGGGACGGAAGCGGCGTGTTTTCCAGGTAGGACTGGATCAGGCGGGCGTCATTGAGCAACTGCTCGCGGGTATGGCCGCTGACGTCCTCGCGGAGGGACGTGTTCAGATAGATGTACACGGCGCCCGCCACCACCAGGGTAAAGGCGACGTAGCCGACCAGGATCTTTGTCTGTAGCGAAAATCGCATGACAGGGCCTACCTGGCGAAGCGGTATCCGACCCCCCGCACCGTTTCCACCATGCCGGCGGCCTCGCCGAGTTTCTCTCGCAATCGCTTGATGTGGGCGTCCACGGTGCGTCCGTACCCCATGTAGTCATATCCCCAGACCACGTCGAGCAGTTCCTCCCGGGTCTGTACCCTGCCGCGCCGCTGAAAGAGAACGGCCAGGAGCTTGAACTCGGTGGCCGTCAGGGACACCGAGCTTCCCGATACGGACACGTGGTGGCCTTCCACGTCGATGACCAGGGATCCCGCCCGGACGGGGCCCGCGGTTTCCGGCTCGGTCCGGCGGCGCAGGATGTTCCGGATGCGCAGGGCGATCTCCCGGGGGCTGAAGGGTTTGACCACATAGTCGTCGGCCCCCAGTTCAAGACCGATGATCCGGTCGATTTCCTCGCTCTTCGCGGTCAGCATAAGGATGGGTATGAACCTCGTGCGTTCGTCCTGTTTCAGAATGCGGCAAACATCGGTGCCTTCGAGTCCGGGCAGCATGAGGTCGAGCACGATGAGATCAGGGGCCTCGTCGCGGGCTTTTTCAAGCGCGGCCGAGCCGTCCGCCGCCACGATGACGTCGAAGCCGGATTTCTCCAGATTGTACTGGATGATTTCCACGATATCGGGCTCGTCGTCTACGACAAGTATCGTTTGGCGCATTCCCCATCCTGTCTGCTTTCTGGGACCACCTCGCGCGCGTCCCGCGGGTCGAATTGTCTCGCGCGCGCGCCGCGGGCCATCGACACGCAGATCGACGCGCAGGCGGCTCATTCGAGGTATCCGAAATATACCTGGCGCGGGGTCTGTTGAAAACACAAAACGGCGGCCGGACCCGCGATCGGGCGTGTGTACGGGCAGGCAATAACGCCTACTTTGCCGAAGGGCACAGGTCGCTCAGGACACATTCGTCGCATTTCGGACGCCGGGCGATGCACGTCTTCCTGCCGTGAGCCGCCAGGAGGTGACCGAGGCCGGTCCAGTCCGATTCCGGCACGACCTTCATCAGGTCGCGCTCGATCCGGTCGGGGTCGGCATGTTTCGCGAACCCGAGGAGCCCGGACAGCCGTTTCACGTGGGTGTCCACGGCGATCCCCGGAATCCCGAAGGCGTTGCCGCGCACGACGTTGGCGGTCTTCCGGCCCACGCCGGCCAGATTCGTCAGGTCCTCCATGGCCGAGGGCACTTCGCCGCCGTGGAGATCGACCAACGAACGGCAGCATTTCCGGATATTGGCCGCCTTGTTGCGGTAGAAGCCCGTGGTGAAGATATCCGCTTCCAATGCATCGGGCGCGGCGTCCAGGTAGTGCCTGGGAGACGGATACTTCTTGAAGAGGGATTCCGTGACTACGTTTACCTGCTTATCCGTGCACTGTGCCGAGAGGATGGTTGCGACAAGCAGCTCAAATGGCGTTGTAAACCTCAATGCCGGTCCCACGTCGGGGTAGGTCTTCTTCAGGCGGGACAGGACCTCCGTCATTCGTTCACGCTGCGCTTTCACGGTCGGCATGTTTCAGCATCTCCTGTGGGAGTCGGGCCGGGACAGGCGGGGACTCATCGGAAAGGCCGGACTGCGCAGGAACTGGTGGACCGGCGGGACAGGCAGGGACCGGCGGGTCAGGCGGACCAGGCGAGCCACGCAGTCCATGCGGACGGCTCAACTCGCCGCCGTGCTGAGACGCCCGGTCTTCAGCCGGATCAGTTCTTCCGCCGTCAGGCTGTTCAGGAGTCGATCGGGCGTTACGCCGCCCTTGCGGACCATGGAGAGTCCGTATTCCACGTAGTCCAGTTCGTCCACGTGATGGGCGTCGGGTCCGATGCTGAACCGGGCGCCCCGGGTCATGCCGTAATCGAGATGCCGCCAGTCCAGGTCGAGACGGTGGGGATTCGCATTGACCTCTACGGCGACATCGTGAGCCACCGCTTCGTCGATGAGGCGGGCCACGTCCACGGCATAGCCGTCCCGGGCCAGCAGCAGCCGGCCCGTGGGGTGTCCCAGGATGGTCGTGTACGGATTCCGGATCGCCTTGACCATGCGTTCGGTCATGTCCGCTTCGGACATGTTGAACATGGAGTGGACGGAAGCCACGACCAGGTCGAAGGAGGCCAGGACCTCGTCCGGGTAGTCCAGACTTCCGTCGGGGAGGATGTCGGACTCGATGCCCTTGAGGATGCGGAAGTCGTCGTAGCCGGCGTTCAGTTTGTCGATTTCCTCCTGCTGCTCCATAACCCTTTCGATGCTCAGTCCCTGGGCATAGGCCGCGGTCCGGCTGTGGTCGCAGACCGCGATGTAGCGGTACCCTCGCGCACGAGCGCCCTCGGCCATCTCCCGGAGACTGTGCATCCCGTCGCTGTAGGAAGTATGGTTGTGGATCACGCCGAGGATATCCGCCTTCGAAGGCAGTTCCGGCAGCCGGTTTTCCGCGGCCATGGCGACCTCGTCTCCTCCTTCCCGCAGTTCCGGGGGTACGAACTGAAGACCGAGCAGGTCATAGATCACGGATTCGTCGGGACAGGGGATCACGGCGCGGTCGTGAATGACGTGCCGGTCGGTAATGGTGATCCCCCGGTCGTCGGCGTGCCGGGCGATCCTCGTTCGATGGCCTTCGCTGCCCGTCCAGTGGTACAGCGTGACGGCGAAGGTTTCGTCCGGCACGCAGTGGACCCGCACGGGCAGACCGGATGGACCGATGACGGTCAAGTCCCGGCCGTCCTGCTCCCGCACCTCTCCGAAACGATGCAGGATGGGCTTGATCCCCTCCGCGTCGGGATGGCCGACGACGAGGTCTGCCTCGCGGATGACTTCCATCCTGCGCCTTACTTCTCCGGCGACCTCGGCGCGCCAGACGTCGGGGTGGCGGAGCAGGTCGTCCGCCAGGGATTTCGCCTCCTTCATCGCCCGGTCCAGGAGATGGAACCCGCGCGAACGCTTGATCAGGTCGATCCCCTTGAGCACGCGCTCCTGGGTCTTGGCGCCGAATCCGTCCAGCTTGACGAGGCGGTTCTCCCGGCAGGCGTATTCCAGTTCCCCCACGGTATCGATGTCGAGATGGTCGTAAATCGTCCGGATCTTCCGCGCTCCGAGACCGGAAATCGTGAGCATTTCCTGGAACCCGGCCGGCACCTCCTGAACGAGGGTCTGATGATAGCTCGACTGCCCGTCCCGGACGAGTTCGGTGATGTGGCGCACCATGGAAGCGCCCAGGCCGGGGACCTTGCCCAACCGGTCTTCGTTCACCATATCCACTACCGGTTCAGAGAGGGTCTCCACGCGGCGCGCGGCGTTCGCATAGGCGCGGGTCTTGAAGGTGTTCTCGCCCTGCAGGATCAGGAGCGATCCGATCTGGCTGAGTACCTTGCCGATCTGTTTGTTGGTCATGACTGGATTCCGTCCTGGCGCGTCTGACGTCCTGGCGCGTCCTGACGTCCCGGCGCGTCCTGACGTCCCGGCGCGTCCTGACGTCCCGGGGCATTTGCAATGTGCTCAGCGCGCGGTGCGGGCGTTCTCACGGCAGGCTTCGACGAATTCCGGCAGCCTTTTCACGAATTCCGATCTCGGCACGGCCTGTTCGCAGCCCGCCTCCCGGGCAAGTACGAAGGCCTCGGGCCGCGTGTGCCGTCCGTAGGCCATCATGGGTACGTCCCTGGTCGCTTCACCGGCCTTCAAGTGCGAGATCAGGCCAACGGCGTCGGTACGCGAAAGATCGAGATCCACGATGATCGCGGCGGGTGGACCTCCCTCGGAGTCACCCGGGATTTCGCTCGCTTCCGCCGCGAAGCGCGGCTTGCCGCCAAGTTGTCGGATGGTCTCTCCGATCTTGGCGGAGAAGAACAGGTCGTCTACCACGACGAGAATGGTATGGTCAGGCATCACGGCTCCAGGCTCGCATCACGCTGGCTGACGGGGTTTCAACGTTTCGGCAGTTCGAATATACAGGCGGAAGTCGGCCGCAAACAAGGGGATTGTTTCGGTCCGGCTCGTGCTCCACGCGTGTTCCAGGGGTGGATCTGCAGGGACCCGTCCGGGCGAGTCTGCCGGTGCCTGTCCGGACGAGGCAGTCGGCGATCTCCCGGATGAGTATGGATTTTTTCCAATCTAATTGTTGACACATACATTATCAAATTATATATT
>VXWP01000018.1 GCA_009835325.1 Gemmatimonadota bacterium
GATCTAACACACTAACCAAATTCGATTCAGCAACATGAGTGACAAACAGGACACGAACCGAATCGAACCCCTTGAGACGAATCACCATGCTGGGATTCTCGCCGTCGTAGAGAACCTTCCCGAATGGTTTGACGAAACCGCTAGAACCAGGTCTATCCCCACCGACCTACGGCATCAAACCGGATTTGTGGCCGTCTCAGATCAAAGGGTGATCGGGTTTATTACCCTGTACATCGCAGAGGGTCGGATGCATATCGGCTGGCTTGCGGTCGACAGGTCAGTCCAAAGGCAGGGTATTGGAAGCCGGCTTCTGGACGCCGCCGAAGCGAAGTCTCGTGAACTGCGAATAGACGAACTAGCGACGTACACACTGGGCGAAAGTGTCGCGTACCAACCCTACGAATTGACCAGACGATTTTACTGGAAACACGGATTCAGGGTGTACAAGCAATCCAGGACGGACAACCCCGGATGCCCTGAGGAAATATGGATTTCAAAACAGATCAGACCATGACCGGAGTGCAATGTGGACTGTAACGTAATCCGATACTACGAAGAGATTGAGCACGAATCCGATCGGCTCGAGAAGGGAACCGCCCGGTTGGAAGGTGAAAGGACCCGGGAGATTCTTCGGCAACATCTCCCCGCACCGCCGGCCCGCATCCTTGATGCAGGCGGAGGACCGGGCGCCTATGCCTCCTGGCTTGCCGGGCGGTCCTACGAAGTCCACTTGCTGGACGTCGTCCCGCGCCACATCGAGCAGGCAAAGGAACGGGATAAGGACGGAATCCTGAAGAGCGCGGAGGTCGGCGACGCCAGAACGCTGGACTTCGAGACGCATTCCATGGACGCGGTCCTTCTGATGGGTCCTCTGTATCACCTTCCAGCACGGTCGGACCGGATCGCCGCGCTTGAGGAATCCCTACGTGTGCTGAAACCGGGAGGTGTGCTGATCTGTGCGGCCATCTCCAGGTTCGCTTCGTTCATGGACGGCATGAAACAGGGGTATCTCTTCAATCCCGAGTTCGCCCGTATCGTACTGAAGGACCCGAATGAAGGTCGACACGAAAACCCGGACATGGATCCCCGGTACTTCACTACGGCCTGCTTCCATCGGCCTGAGGAACTCGCTGAAGAGATCACGGATGCAGGGTTCGACCTGGTGAGGACGGTCGGGTTGGAAGGCCCGGCATGGCTGCTTGGCCATTTCGACGAGCTGTGGGCAGATGAGGCGAAGCGTAAGGATCTGCTCACTTTCCTGAAACTTGTCGAGACGGAACCCTCACTCATCGGCGTGAGCGCGCACATCCTCACCGTCGCGAAAGCGCCCTGACGAGTGCCGGCATCAGCGAAGCGTTGAGACGAAGCGGTTCATAGGGAAATCTCGGGTTTCCTACACCTTTTTGTTTGGTCCAAGAGTTTGGGCTAACTGTAGAGGCGATATATTGCGGATAACAGCCATATCCTTCGACGGCGACATGACCCTGTGGGATTTTAAGAAGGTCATGCGGCATGCATTGAAGAAAGCCCTGGCGGAACTGCGCAGGCTGGTTCCGACCCAAGGCGCCGAGGACCTCTCGGTGGAAGAGATGATCGCGATTCGCAACCGGGTCGAGGAGGACGAGGAAGGACGGACCTGGAACATGGAGGAACTGAGATTACTCGCCTTCGAGCGGACGCTTGAACGTGTGGGGCGACCGGATCACGATATCGCTGTCCGTCTGAATGAGCTCTACCTCAAGCATCGCTTCGAAGACATCGAGTTGTATCGGGACGTCGAACCTGCGCTCGATATCCTGGCCCCGCACTACAAGCTGGGCCTACTGTCCAACGGGAACAGTTACCCCGAACGATGCGGGCTCGAGGGCCGTTTTGCCTTCGTGGTCTTCTCGCAGGACGTGAAAATTCGAAAGCCCGATCGGAGGATCTTCGAGATAGCCGCGAAGAAAGCTGGCTGTCCACTGAACGAGTTGCTACACGTGGGGGATTCGCTGGAGAACGACGTAATGGGAGCGCACGGCGCCGGAGCGAAAACGGTCTGGCTGAATCGCGAAGGGGCAGAAAGCAACGCAGAGGTCAAAGCCGACGTTGAAATCACCTCGCTGGCCGACCTGCCCGGGGTTTTAGGTCTAGGGCAAATCGGTAACTGAGGCGGATTTCTCCACCCCGGCTAGAACCCGTAGCTGAGACCCAGTTTCAGGACCGGATACACGGATGCGACGCCGGGGATGTCTTCGTTGGCCGATTCGGCCTCCTCATCGAGGTCTCTTCTGAACTGCGGATCCGAGGATACGGGGCCGGTTGCCTCGAGGCTGAATTCCGGCGTTCCGTGGAAGGCAATCCCGACATCCAGCGCAAAACCGAAACCGGTTCCGACGGCATTTCCCCACCCGAAGCCTGCATAGGGGGCAAGGCTGGAGGTCCCGAGCGAGCCGCGGATCGTTCCCACCTGGGCCGGCGTATACACGTTGTTCCCAAGCTCAACATCTTCCGTCGGAGCACCCTCGAGTCCAAGCGACCCCCCGAAGTAGAGCACGCCCGCACTCAGCCGGAAGCCGCTTTCGTTCGGATACAGATCGATCACCGCCGTCACGGTGGCTGCGGGAAGTTCCACATCCAACTCCACATCATCCGCGAGTACTTCGAAGCTGACCGGCTGAAAATCGAGGCCGCCTCGGAAGTTGATCCGGCTTGCGAGTGGCGTCGCGACCTGCGCCCCGATCCCGAGCGTGCCCACCTGGACGGATCCCGTAACCCCCTGCGCAAAAACTGGAGATGCATCCAGACCCAGCAGTAAGACGATTATGAACCCCAATCTCGGGCGTGGCATCGTATTTCCCCCGTGAATTTCACTCTATATTGAAAGAAAAACGGATTTGCGCTGTCCCGCTTCTAAACCCCGGCACGGCGATCCCGTAGCGCCGTCACCCAGCTCAACCCCGCCCCGGCGCGGCGATCCCGTACCGCTGCAGCGTAGTCTCGAGCGTCGGCCGGCCCAGGCGGATCCGGCCGTCGTTGAGCAGGTAGGAGAACAGGTAGCCGGCTCCGAGCATGAGGATCCCGATGAGGAAGCAGTACATGACCGCGCGGTCGGGATAGACGTCCTTGAGGTATCCCACGTACAGCGGCCCGAAAATCCCCGCGGCAGCCCACGCAGTCAGCACCGCGCCGTAGATGGTGGACATCTTCTTCGTGCCGAACACGTCGAGGACGAAGGAAGGCATGGTAGCGAAACCGCCGCCGAAGCAGAGCAGCACGTAGCAGACCAGGGCGGAGAAAATCCAGGGGTTGGTCTCCGTCATGAGTATGCCGAAGACCACCATCTGGCTGCCGAGCAGCACCCGGAAGACGGTCACCCTGCCGAACCGGTCGGACAGCAATCCCCAGAAGAGCCTTCCGAGACCGTTGCAGATCGAGCTCACCGCGATGAGCGTGGCGCCGTACTCGGCCAGGACGGTCGGTTCGATGGAATCATCCGCCAGACCCCAGATTTCCTGGAGGATCTCCGACTGAAAGCTGACGACCGAAATCCCGGCCGCGATGTTGAAGAAGAAGACGATCCACATGAAGACGAACTGCGTGGTGCCCAGGTAGGTTCGGGCGTACTTCGGTTCGTCGGCCTCCTCGGGATCGGCCGTGGCCGTGGTCGAAGGACCCAAGGCATCCGGCGGCGGATCGGACAGGGCCAGGCTGCAGGGGATGAGAATCAGGGCGAAGATGATGCCGAGCCAGATGAAGACTTCCGGCAGGGCGCCCGCGGTCCGCACGATGAGGAAGGGCGCCAGGCCCTTGCTGAGCAGAAAGGCCCCGACCCCGAACCCCATGACCACGATACCGGTAGCCAGTCCCTTGCGGTCCGGAAACCACTTGGCGACCGTCGCGACCGGCGTGACGTATCCCAGCCCGATGCCGGCGCCGCCGACCACCCCGTATCCGAGATAGAACAGCGGGATATACTCCATCTCCAGCGCAAGGCCCGAGATCAGGTACCCGCACGCGAACATGAAACTGCCGATCAGCGCGAGTTTGCGCGGACCCATCTTCGGCAGCATGTTCCCGGCCCACGCCGCCGACACGCCGAGGGTGAAGATGGCGATGCTGAACGCCCAGGCCGTCTCGGTGTGCGTCCAGCCGATCTGGCGCACCAGAATCGTCTGAAAGAAGCTCCAGGCGTAGACCGTACCGAAGCAGATCTGAAGCGCCGTGCAGAAGAGCGCGATGGCGCTACGGGGAATGCGCATCGCCTATCCTCCCCTTACCGGACGTTCTCCGGTGGCGCGCCGGGTGCACCGGATCCGGACGAACCGGTGCCGGATGGCTGATCGGAAATGTGTTGGAAGAGGCGGGCCAGGTCGCCCACTTCATCGTCGCGTCCGAGGAGATCGTCGGACGTCGTCTCCGGCTCTTTGTTGCCCGCGAGGTTGACGGCGTACGCCAGCAGTTCCGCAAGGGGCTTCGCGGCGAGATTGACCAGCCAGATCGACGCGAGGACGCCCACGACCAGGAATATGCAAATGAGGATGACCTGCTGGCCGATTGCGCGCTGGATCTTGAGGGCTACCTCGTCCTGGTCCATGCCGACGTGCACCGTACCCGCCACACCCGCCAGGATGGGGCTGCCGACCTCCAGGAAATCACCCAGGCCGGGGATGCTTCGCTCCACCGGCTCGGTATTCGCGTGATCGCTCGCGAGAATCTGCTCGGGAATCCCCGGAACGAAGGTATGGGCGAGATACTCACCGTCCTCGCTGGTGATGTAGATATACCGGATACCCTGGATCTCGACGAACTGATCGATCATCGACTGCAGCGTGGCCAGGTTCCGGTTGAGCAGGATGTCGACACTGGAGTCGGCGATGCTCTTGGCGATATTCTGACTGTTGGTCTCGTACTCGGACGTCAGCTGCGTATCTACAGTGTATATACACAGGGCGGACGTGCAGAGGACGATGACGCCGAAGAGCAGGAAGATCCCGAAGCGGGTGCGCTGGAAGAGCTTCTGTACTTTCATGCTAGGATAGCCAGCCTTGCCAGTCCTCCAGGGTCACGAACCGGCCCTCCTGGACGACGGTATAGTAGACGGTCTGCAGACCCTGCCGGCGGTCCGGTCCGAAGGAGACCCGCTCGCCGATCCCGAGATCGTAGTTGTCGACCGAGAACACGGCTTCCTCCAGCCCGTCGCGGTCGGGACTTCCTCCCAGGCGCCGCAGGATCTCGGTCATCAGTTTGGCGTCCAGAAAACCCTCGAGACTCACGAAACTCTGTGGAAAGGGGCTGTACGACTCCTGGACGAGTTCTTCCGGAACCGCCGGATCGTAGCGTTCCATCAGTTCGCGGTACTCCCGCACCGCCGGAATGGACGTGTCCTCGTAGCTCGGGACCACCTGGGAGTTGACGAGGTAACGGGAATAGGTCTCCACGTCCTCTCCCAGGTCGCTGAGTAACTGGAGCATGTTTTCGCTGCCCACGAAGGAAAGGTTGGCAATGGGTACGCGAAGGTCGCGGTCGACGGCATCGCGGGCGAAGGCCGCGCAAGCCGCATACGACCCGATGCAGATGACGGCATCCGGGGAATTGGACTTGAGGATCTCCACCTGCTCCCGCATGCTGCCGGTGAAACGCGAGCCCCGGCGGTAGGTCGCCTCGCCCGCGAGCCGCTCGCCGTGCCGGTCCAGCGCCGCCCTCACCCCGGCCCATCCGCTTCTTCCGTAGGCGTCGGCCTGGTAAAACACGCCGATTCTTCTTTTGCCCGCGGCGAGGAAGTTGTTGACGAGACCGGCCGTTTCCTGCCGGTAGGACGCCCTGAGGTTGAAGGCGAAATCACCATAAGGCGGCTCCCGCTGGGGTTGGGCGCCGGTAAAGGGAAAGAACAGGTAGACCTGCTCGTCCTGGAACTTCTTCAGCAGGGGCAGCACCCGCGTAACGGTCGGCGTGCCCACGTACCCGAAGAGCAGGAACACGTTGTCTTCGAGCATGAGCTTCATGGTGTTCCGGACGCATGGATCCGGCTGGTAACCGTCGTCGTAGAGCTTCAGGGTGATCTTGCGTCCGGCCACGCCGCCGTTGTCGTTCACATGATTGAAATAGGCCATGGCGCCGCGGTACAGCTCGCTGCCAAGACCCCTGGAAGGACCGGAGAACGCGGCCGACATGCCCAGGATGATCTCATCATCCGTCGCACCTTCGAATCCGGTTTCCATTTCCTGTGCTGAGACCATGTTCAAACCTCCAAAAAAGGTACCGGCGTCCTTCAAGCCCGCGCAGGAAACCGCAAGCAGTCCCGCCAGGCCGCGGCGCAACATGGTCCTCCGCGTTAACAACGGCGCAGGCGACCCGGGCCTATCCCCTGATTGACCTTTACCGTCACGCCCACTCATACGCTTCCTCGTCATCAAATGAGCCGTGAATGTTACTCTTCGTGAGTCTTAAGAGTCTCACGGCCGTCCGGCAACCGTATCCGGGCCGGACATTGACTGTACCGGGAATCGCAGTACGAAGTTCTTGTTTGGGAAATGTACTAATTGTTTCCGTCTTGGAAACTGTTGTAATGATTCAAAATGATAAGACCGGGACTACCCCGTTGCAAGGTATTTTTGCGACCGTGAGCAATGCCCTGGGGCACCTTAAGCCACTTCAAACATCGGGTGACGGACTGGCTGCCATCAGGTGACGGACTGCCGCCTCTCAGAGCGCCGTCTAACAGACTGCCGCCTCCCAGAGGAGATCCTACCTGCGCATTCGTTCCGGATCGAATTCGTACCTGCTGTACGGTTCCGGCAGGCCGTTCTCTGCCGCCTCTTCCATCACGTCGCTGAAGTAATCGAGCTCAGACAGCGTGGTGTACAGATTCGGCGTGATACGAACCCACGTACGACCGGTGTCCTCCCGGTCGTACCGGCCCCGGGAAGTCCGAATCTGATGTTCATTCCAAAGGTAGTCCCGAATACCGGTCGGATCGGCCCCTTCGATTCCAACCCCGGCGATACAGCAACTCATTTCGGGGGCCGTCGGGGTGTATACCCGTATCTTGGGGTGGCTTTGAAGCCGTTCCGCCCAGTAATTCTTCAGGTAACGAAGCCGTTCTTCCTTGCGCTTCGGTCCTATGGCGTTGTGAAAAGCGACGGCCTCGCCGATGGCGAGGAACGGCGGCAGGGGTTGGGTACCGACGGATTCGTATTTCTGCATGCTCGTCAGGGGGTTGAATCGGAGACTCATGGTCGGGCCGTACAGCGGCTCGATCTTCTCGACGTGCGCGCGCTTCATGTACAGCAAGCCGGTCCCTTTCGGCGCGCTGAGCCATTTGTGCAGGCTCGCTCCGTAATAGTCGCAATCCAGGTCCGAGACCTTGAAATCCAGTTGGGCGACGGCATGGGCGCCGTCCACGACGACTTCGATCCCGTGCCGATGGGCCAGGTCGCAGATCTGCCGGATCGGAAATACCTGTCCGGTGGTGTACGTGATGTGGGACACCATGATCACGCGGGTCCTCGATGTAATGCCATCTTCGATGACCTTGACCAGGTCTTTCAGAGACCCGGCGGGATACGGTACGGGCACCTCGACCAGTTTGATCCCTTCCTTCTTCTCCCGATCCCGAACGACCCGCACCAGGGAAGGATAGTCATGGGTCGTCGTGAGGACTTCGTCACCCCGGTTCAGCGGGATGCCGTACAGGACCGTCTTGAGCGCTTCTGTGGTGTTGCGTACGAGGGCGATTTCATCGGGGCTGCTCCCGAACTGCCGTGCCACGGACTTCTTCACGGTACTCATGCGGTCCCTGGCCATGTCAACGAACACCCCGTACGGGTTCTGTTCCTGTTCCCATATGTATCGAATGAACGCTTCGGTGACGACGCGGGGCGTAGGGCAGGCATAGCCGTTATCCAGGTTGATCAGGCTGCGGTCCACGGTGAATGCCCGCTTGACTTCGCGCCAGAGCCCTTCGTCACGGGCGGCCTCTTGCGGCGTGAGATCAGCGATTTCACTAACCGCGGCCTCGACGCCCCGGAAGGAATCGGGGCCGAGGAACGTGGCCAGTCCGGCCGTCACGCCCGCGGTTTTCAGGAAATGCCGCCGTTCCATGGTATTCCGGCGTCCCGTGGGAAGGTCGATTGCATTGTTTTCCGATCTCATGACAAAACTCCTTTGATTCTCGGGGCTTCCGGCATCCTCAATCCAGCATCCTGGCTTCGGATCGGTGCTTGCGTAGGGAATGCATCCTTGACTGCGTAATAAACAGTTTTACACATTGGATTCCCAGGACATTCAAGACATCACACAACAACCTGTAGCTTCGACCTTAAAAGTGATGCATCCATGGACCCGCGCCTCCGCCAGAGCATGAACGCCTATTACAACGAACGGGCGGCCGAATTCGACGAGATCTACACAC
>VXWP01000019.1 GCA_009835325.1 Gemmatimonadota bacterium
TGCCAACCGCCTTTAAATAAAGTAAAACACGAGATAACACGTGCGCTCTACTACTGATACGATTAAAGGGCGTTGATCCGGAGGATTATCGGCGCCGATCCCCGGAGGTGGACTTCAGTACGAGCGCGTCAGAGAGCGTAGAAAGCAACCCGGATCGTTGGCCGCGTCCCACATGCAAATCGGTGTAATTAAAGAACCACCAACCAAATCAAAAGGACAGGTGCGATGAACAATCCAAAAAGCAAACGCCCACCGGGTGAAACCGGGATGAGTTCACGGGAAATCGAGGCGTCCATCAGGCGGATCGAAGACGATCTGTATATCGGGTCGGACAACATCAAGATCCGCCTGACCAGGATCGAAGAAAAACTGGAGCATGTCGTCACCCGTGACGATCTGAAGGCGTTCGCCACACGAGATGATCTGAAGGCGTTTGTCACGCGTGATGATCTGAAGGCATACGCCACAAAGGAAGATCTGAAGGCATTTGCCACACGGGAGGATCTTGCGGGATTGAGAACGGAAATGATCACCCACACGAATACGTTGTTTCGATGGACAATCGGCGTTGTTGTTTCCTGCATGGGGGTCATCTTGACCGTAATAAAGCTAACCTGAACAAACAGAGGTCAATGGGAGGACCGCTAGACAAAATGAACCACTCAAAAAACAAACGCCGGACCGGCAATGCAGCGTCAAGTCGACGCGGAACCGCGGCGCCCATCAAGCGAATAGAAGAAAAGCTGGAGCATGTATCCACCCGAGATGACCTGAAGGCATACGCCACGCGTGATGATCTGAAGGTATTCGCCACCCGAGAAGACCTTGCAAACATGAAGATCAGTATGATCAGGTGGTCTGTGGGTAGCATGCTCGCATTGGCGGGGATTACCGTTACGGCGCTCAAATGGTTTCTGCCATAGATCGCCACTTACAATCTGAAACTGGAGGCTGTGTACATTTGATCCACGGATCCAGGCAAATACAAATAGCTCAAGGATAGATCGATGAATGATCAAAAACGCGAACGTCCAACCGGCAGTACCGGGATGAGTTCACGGGAAGTCGCGGAATCCATCAGGCGGATCGAAGACGATCTGTACTACAGTTCGGACAATATCAAGATCCGCTTGACCAGAATCGAGGAGAAACTGGAGCATGTAGCCACACGTGACGATCTGAAGGCCTTCGTCACAAGGGATGATCTGAAGGCATTCGCCACACGGGAGGATCTGAAGGCCTTCGCGACCCGTGAAGACCTGGGTGTACTGAGAATAGACATGGAGCGGATGAGAACGGACATGCTGGCTCATTCTAATACGCAATTTCGATGGACAATCGGCGTTGTCGTATCCTGCATGGGGATCATCTTGACCGTTATGAAGCTAACCTGACCGGGCAAGGCGACCATACGTCACATCTCCGCCGTGCCCACGACCGTATCCGAGAACACGACGTGTCCCCACATCTCGGGGAGGTGCATGTTGATCTCCCCCTGGGGCGACCAGACCCAGTTGTCGCAAGGAACCCCGTCTTTCTTCAGATAGCCGTCCTTGTAACGCTCGAACTCCCACTCGACCCGTGAGAAGTTGACCCGCCAGCTGTCTCCGGCTTTTGGAGGGCAGTCCACCCCGGCGTATTCGGCCATGCTGGTCCAGGGGAATGCGATTTCGGTGGACCAGCCGCGGTCCACGTCGTGGGAGCAGTTGACGGTGCCGTCGATGTGGACGGCGTGGCGCACACCTTCGAAGTCCCAGTCGTGATCGGCTTTCCCGCCCTTGCTGTAGGGCTTGGGCAGGTACAGGTCCCAGGCGGTGTTCAAGGGATTGATCTCGAACTCCATGTAGTGGTTGGTGTCCCCGTCGGGATCGATGAACACCTCGAAGTCGTTGTCGAGGCAGATGACGGAATCCCGTTTGGTCAACGTGCCCCAGACGTCCGGTTCCTCCATGTCCGCGGCGACGTAGAAATACTCGTCGTCCCACAGCATCATGGCGCGCGTACCGAAGCGCGGGATAGGCTTGAGGTCACCCTCGATGTCGACGAAGAGGTCGGTGCGGGGCGCCCGGATCCAGGACGGATCGCTCAGCTTTCCGTCGATCGCGATGGGGCCGCACGCACGGTAGCAGGTGTAGGTCTTGGGGACGATTTTTTGCGATGGCGAGTCGGACATGATGGTTCTTTCTTTTGATGTATGAAGGTGGACAAAAAGTTGCGAACTGGACGACGGGCGAACCGCGGACTCAGGTCCGTGGCTCAGGTCCGCATGCCCGACTGCGACTCGAATCCCAGCAGACGCTTCAGGGTCGGCGTCGCCCGCTCGACGACCTCGGGGCTCGCCAGCCTGAACTGGTCCTGCTGCGGCTTCATGAACGAGCGGCAGAAGAACCCCAGCAGGATCATCCGTTCCTCCCGGGTTCGATTGGCGCCGCTGCTGTGCCAGGTCGCGCCGTGGATGATGACGATATCGCCCCGGCGGGCGTCCAGCTGGATGACGTCGTCGTACGATGTCTCAGGATCGGGAGGGGTCCCGCGCTTGTAGCTTCCCGGCACAAGCCGTGTCGCCCCGTTTTCCGGCGTGAAGTCGTCGAGCACGAAAATCGTATTGGAGCAGAATGCGAACGGGGGCGCGGGCTGCGGGAATCGGCCAAGCGGAAAGTCGACGTGCAGGCCGCCGGCCGGCGCGCCGGGGCCGATGAGATTGACGGTAAAGCTGCTTAAGATACAGTCGTCGCCCAGCAGGTGTTCGTGGAGCGCAAGTACCTGGGGCAGCTGGATCATTTCCTCGTAGATGCGTCCCTTGTTGACCAGGTTCCACACCCGCTGTGCCTGCCCGTCGAAGTAGACGTGCTCCCCATCGTCTCTTTCCTGCGCGGCCAACTCGGCCGAACGATCGCGAAGGGCACCGGCCTGCTCCGGGGTCAACGCCTCTTTGAGCACGACGTAACCGTGTTCGTCGAGATGGGCTTTGGCGTCCTCCAGCTTCATCCGGGATGCTCCTCCGGGTCCATCGGCGATGCCCGAACGATTTCGAACGATCTCAAACGGCCTCGTCGGTTTCCCTTATTCGCCTTCGTACGGCACCGATATGCCTTCGACGAACTCGGGCTCGTCCATGTCGGCCGTCATGTAGACGTGGCTGCCTTTCCGATCGCTCGTGGTCCCCGCCATGTGGGCGCCGCTGGCGTCCAGGGAGATGATCTGCACGCCGCCCACGCGCTGGGAGTCCAGTTCGTTCATGTCCCGGAGTCCCTCGGCCGTGGCCTCTTCGAGCGACATGCCCATCTTCATGTAGGTCACCACGTTCCGGGCCGCGCCGGTCCGGATGGCCAGTTCTCCCGTACCCGTACATGCCGCGGCGCCGTAGCGGTTGTCCGCGAAGCCGCCCGCGCTGATGACCGGCGAATCCCCCAGCCGGCCCGGGTACTTCCATCCCCAGCCGCTCGTGCTCACGCCCACGCAGATGTCGCCATTGCCGTCCTGCGCGATGAAGTTGGTCGTGCCTCCGGCCTTCTGCGGATCGACGGCCAGGTGGCTCAGCTTCCACAGTTCTTTGGTGTGCTGGAGTTCCTCGGGGTCGTCGATCCCCAGCTGCTCGCGCACATGCTTCGCGTAGATCTCGGGCATCTCGGGGTCCACGTAGGTGCTCTTCTCGAATCCCATTTCGCTGGCGAACCGCTCCGCGCCGTCACCCACCAGGAAGACGTGGATCAGCTTCTCCATGACGCAGCGGGCGATCGAGATCGGGTGGTCGTAGCCCGTAACCGCACCCACGGCCCCCACGTCGCGCGTGCGGCCGTCCATGATGAGGGCGTCCAACTGGGGATACCCGAGGATGTTCGGATAGCCGTGCAGGCCGACGCTGCGGTCGGGACGGTGCACCTCCACCTCCCGGATGCCGATCTCGATGGCGTCCACCGCGGTCTTGCCTTCCTTGAGCGCGGCCACCGCCTGCCGGATGCCCACGTCGCCGTTGTTCGTAGCCATGACGATCATTGTGTGGTCCTTTTCACAAGATAGTGTTCAACTGCGTTTTTCTACGAGATGAGAATCCTGATTTGCGACTCTTAAGATATCAGCGTGGGATCAACGGCGGTAGGCTTATTTGGATCAGCTTTGGAAGGAGTCAGACATGACCATGATATCCCGTGATCATTGGACCTTCGGCGCCCAGATCATAACGGCCGCAGGGGTTCTTGTCATTACCGTTTTTGCGTTTGTCAATCAGCTGAACCAGGAATTCAGGGATGAAGTCCGTTCCGACTTCTCGGAAATGCGCACCGAGTTGGCTGCTATACGTACCGAGTTATCCTCCATGCGGGAAGAGATGCACGACATGAATTCGCGCCTGGGACGGGTAGAGGGACAATTGCGGATATCCCAGAATCAGTAACGTGAATCCGGGATCGCGTTAATAAAAAGAAAGGGGGTTACATCGAACGGTGAACATCGGGATCAAACCGGCCTGGGAACTCCGATCTGATGGCACAGGAGGTGAGGAAGATGGGATACACGAGTGTTGACGAGATGTCAACAAAATCGGCGTTGACAATCTGCCAACGTTGTGACTTGATTGTTTTGGGGTTCATGTAGTCACACATGCCAGGTGCTTGATGGATACAACTGCCGAAACGACGATTTACGGGTCGCTCCCGTTCTGTGACGAACCCCTCGAAACAACCACCCCGGATAGGTAAGGAACCAGATGATGACTGTAATAGATGACACTCCCGATATGAAACGGCGAATGAGCAGGTTGGAACGCAGGGTTTCCAGTCTTGAAGATACTTCGAGTTCGATATTGAATCACATCCTCAAAATCGACAACCGATTGGATGGAATCGAAACCGACGTGGCGGACCTGAAAACCAACGTGGCGGACCTGAAAACCAACGTGGCGGACCT
>VXWP01000020.1 GCA_009835325.1 Gemmatimonadota bacterium
GGCCCGACGCGGTCTCACCATTGTCACAAGAAACGCAAGTGAGTTCCGCAATACCGGTGTTAAAGTCGTCAACCCCTGGACTGATGGATGACGATCGGTTTCATCGAATGCTGCGTCGATTGGTGGTCGGTCGACCCGAGCAGGTCGGCCAGGGTAACACATCACGGGGCGTCGTCACCCGACACATGGAGCAAACATGCCTGAAACCATACGATGGGGCATTCTTGGAACCGGGAAGATCGCCCACAAGTTCGCCGAAGCGCTCGCGGTGGTGCCAGATGCCGAGCTGTCAGCCGTCGGTTCCCGTGCACAGGGGACGGCAGACACCTTCGGCGACGAGTTCGAAGTACCCCGAAGACACCCGTCCTACGCGTCCCTGGCGGAAGACCCGGAGATCGACGCGATCTACGTGTCTTCCCCCCATCCCATGCACTGCCGGGACACGCTGCTGTGCCTGAACGCGGACAAGCCCGTGCTCTGTGAGAAACCCTTCGCCCTCAACGCATCGGAAGCGGAAGCCATGATCCGGTGCGCACGGCAGCGGGGTCTTTTCCTCATGGAAGCCATGTGGACGCGGTTCCTGCCCGCCATCGTGCAGGTACGCCGATGGCTCGCCGATGGTGCCATTGGCGAAGTGCGCAACATGATGGCCGACTTCGGATTCCGCGCGGATTTCAACCCGGAGGGCCGCCTGCTGAATCCCGAACTGGGTGGGGGGGCGCTCCTGGACATCGGTGTATACATTGTATCTATGGCTTCCATGGTCTACGGGCAACAGCCGAACCGGGTGGCCGCGCTGGCGGAAATCGGCACGACCGGGGTCGATGAGCAGACCACCATGGCCTTTCGCTATGACTCGGGCTCCATGTCCGCGCTGACGTGTGCGGTTCGGACCAACACGCCCGGCGCTGTGTCCATCCACGGGACTCGGGGCAATATACGAATCCCATCAGCGTTCTATGACACCTATACCGCAACGCTGAATACCGACGGCGAGGAACCGGTAACGGTGGAGCCACCGCGCGTGGAGAACGGATTCAAGTACGAGATCGAGGAAGCGGGGCGTTGCCTCCGGGAAGGACTGCTCGAGACGCCCGCGCTCCCGCTGGACGAGACCCTGGCCATCATGAGGACGCTGGACGCCGTCCGGAACGAGATCGGGTTGAAGTATCCGATGGAATGATGGTTCCGGAAAAATCTATAGCCGGGACCAACCCAGCCCGGACCAGACCAACCTACATCAACCCGTGTTTTCGTAATCACCGAATTTAACGAGTTGCAAGGAGCACCCATGGAGTTCGGCAACATTGCGAATGTCGACAAGCCCGTATCGCGCCTGGTGCAGGGCACGATCATGCTGAGTTTCGCCGAAGAGGAATACAGCTTCGACCTGTTGGACCAGGTGTACGACGCCGGGATCAATACCTTCGACAGCGCCCATCTGTACGGCGGCGGCGAATGCGAGCGCGTACTGGGCCGGTGGATCGAAGACCGAGGCCTGCGTCGGGAAATCGTCATTCTCACCAAGTGCTGCCACATGAATGCCGACCGAGCCCGCGTGACGCCCTACGATATCTCATCGGACCTGCACGACTCCCTGGCCCGCCTGAACACGGACTACGTGGATCTCTACCTCCTGCATCGCGATGACGTAAGGGTTCCCGTTGCTCCGATTATGGATACGCTCAATCAGTACATCAGTGCGGGCAACCTGGGCGTGATCGGCGGATCCAACTGGACCCACGACCGCATCGAAAGGGCGAACCTGTACGCCGCCACCAGCGGACAGCAGCCCTTCACCGTGAGCAGCCCGAACTTCAGCCTGGCCGAACAGGCCGAACCGCCGTGGCGGGGATGTATCAGCATCAGTGGGAAGGACGGAGCCGACGCGCGGTCGTGGTACCAGGAAAACCAGATGCCGCTGTTTACCTGGTCCAGCATCGCCAGCGGGTTCTTTTCCGGCCGGGTAAGCCGCGACAATTACGAAACGCTGGCCGAGCAGGGCCTCTTCGACGAAAGTTCCGTTCGGGCCTATTGTACGGACGACAACTTCGACCGGCTGGACCGGGTCGAAGAACTGGCGAACGAAAAGGGCCTGTCCATACCCCAGGTCGCCCTGGCTTACGTACTCAGCCAGCCGCTCAACATCTTCGCCCTGGTGGGCGCCCGAAACGGCGATGAGATCCGGGCCAACCTGCAGGCCCTTGACACGAAGCTGACGGCCGAAGAGATGGCCTGGCTGAACCTGGAACGGCCGGAGCGGTCCTGACGCGAGGAATATCTCAATGAGACCCGCAGTCCTTTTGACCACAGGGCTGGCCCTTGCTATGCTCGGAATCGTGGTATACACCGGAATCCCGGATGCCCAGGTGCGCAACGCAGTCGGTCGAGTCATGCCCGCGGACGCGGCGCCGCTCGATCGGCAGATTTTCCGCTTTCTGAATGACGAACCGACCAACCTGGACATCGGCGTGGCCATCTACGAGGTGGGCGGCATCGTCTTCCTCTTCGAACGCCTTACCATGCTGGACCACAACAATCGCGTGATCCCGGGCGCGGCTACCCGTTGGACGGCCAACGAGGACCAGACGAAGTGGACCTTCCACATGCGACCCGGCGCTCGGTGGAGCGACGGCCGACCGGTCACCGCCCACGACTTTGAATATAGCTACAAGCGCATGCTGGATCCCGCGTCGGGCAGTGGCTACGCCTTCTTCTACTACAACATCAAGGGCGCGCGGGCGTTCAATACCGGGCAGACCGACGACCCGAACGCGGTCGGCGTATACGCGGTGGACGATATGACCCTCGTGATCGAAACCGACGGGCCCTGCCCGTACCTGCCCATGATCGCCGCCTTCTTCACCTCGATCCCGGTCCCCCGTTGGCAGGTCGAGCGGTTCGGCCCCCGCTGGGCGTCGGACGAGAACGTCGTCAGCAATTCGTCCTACAAGGTGGAGAACTGGCGCATCGGCGAGCGCCTTACCCTGTCCCTCGATCCCTACTACAACGGCCCGATCAAGGGGTATTTGTCCGAGATCCATTCCATGTTCAGAAGCCGGATTAGCACCGGACTGCTTTCCTACGAGAACGACGAGCTGGACCTGGTGCAGATCGACGTGCGCGACCTCAGCCGGATCGAGGGGGACCCGGTGCTGAGCGGGCAGTTGCACAAGTACATGGACTTCAACGCGCTCTACCTGTTCTTCCGAACGCGCGAAGGCGTGTTCAGCGACCACCGGGTCCGAAAGGCCATCAGCCACGCCATAGATCGTGACGCCCTGTGCAACATCGTGCTCCGGGGTACGGCCCTGCCCGCGTACACCATGCTGCCGCCGGGCTTTCCGGGTTACTCGGGCGACGAACTCAAAGACGTCCAGCGGTACGATCCCGAACTGGCGCGCAGTCTCCTGGCCGAGGCCGGATATCAGGGCGGCCGGGGCTTTCCCTCCGTGGACATCTGGCTTCGCAACGATCCCAACCGCATCATGGCGGCCGAAGCGATATCGGGCATGCTGTCCAACAACCTGGGCCTCAGGGTGGGCGTGCGGAACATGGAGCCCCGGGTCTACAGCGAGGCTATGGCCCAGTACCGGATCGACCTCAGCCTGATCCCCTTCCAGTACGATTTCCCCGATCCCCATAATCTCCTCGGCATGGTCTGGCACTCCCAGCCCGTGGGCGCGGGACGCCACGATTGGATGAACGAGGAGTTCGACCGGCTGGTCGACGACGCGGCAAGGGAGACCAACGAGGAACGACGGTTCGAGATGTACAACGAGGCGGAACGGATCCTGGTGGAGGACGTAGGCGGCGTCTTCCTCTACCACGACTACTTCCTGCAGCTCCGCAAACCCTGGCTGGCGGGCTGGAAAAAGGACTCCACGGGCCAGGAACCCTTCTTCATCGACAACTCCACGATTACGGATCTGTATATACGGCGGTAAGGGAGGGACCCGAGCGCTGACGGCGGAGATTCAGGGAGAGTATACTGCTGGGCTACCGAATCCGCGCCAGGTCCTCCCAGAAGCGCGGATAGGTCTTCCCCACCACCTCCGGATCGAGGATATTAAGGTTCCCCAGGCGGGTGCCCAACACGGCGAAACTCATGGCCATGCGGTGGTCGCGATAGGTTTCGATGTCGGCATCTTCGGTGGCGTTCAAAGCGCCTGGCGGCAGTTCCCCAACTTCGATGAAATCCGGACCCGTCTTCACTGCCACGCCGATCTTACGCAACTCCGCCGCGGGGCAATCGATCCGGTCGCACTCCTTCTGCTTCAACGTGCCGATCCCCGTTATCCGGGTCGTACCCGGAATCAACGGTGACAGGGCGATCAGGGTCAGTGCGGCGTCCGGAATATCCCCGCAGTCGAGTTCTCCCATCGCCGGCCGTACGCAGCCATCCTCCGGTCCTTCAACGACCGTCTTTTTCTCGTCCATTTGAACATGGGCGCCCAGGCTTTCGCAGATGGACAGGAAGCGGATATCCCCTTGCCTGGATTCGGATCCGAGGTTCGCAATGACCACCTTCCCACCATGAATCAGGGCGAGCGCCGCGAAATAGGAACCGGCGGAAGCATCGCCTTCCACCGACCGGGGTCCCGAACGATACTGCTGAGGGGCGACCCTGAACAGGCGGTAGTTGTCGTTCTCCACGTCCACACCGAACGTCCGCATTTCGTTCAGCGTAATGTCGATGTAAGGCCTGCTGACGAGTTCGCCTTCGACTTGAATCTCAAGGCCGTCGGGCAGTACCGGTGCGATCTGCAGCAGGGCGGAGAAGAACTGGCTGGATACATCGCCTTTCATCCGGACCGTACTGCTGGATGTACCAGGTCCTCGAATGGAAACAGGTAGGCAACCGCCATGGGAGGACTTGGTTTCTCCTCCCATTTGCTCCAAAGCGTCGAGCAGGGGGGAATTCGGCCTTTCGTTCAGGCTGCCCCGTCCGGCCAGTCGGGTCTCGTCCGTCCTCAGGGCCGACAGGGCGATCAGGAAACGGGCGGAAGTACCGCTGAGTCCGAGTTTAAGGATTACAGGTCCTTCTGCGAACCGCCCTCCTCTTCCTTCCACCTTCAACCGTCGATAGTCGTCACTCGCCTGGATATCAATCCCGAGTTCACCCAGGCATTCCACCATTTCCCGGGTGTCGTCGCAGTCGCAGGGACCGTCGATCTCGGTCGTTCCCTCGGCCAGCGACGCGAGCACCAGGTTTCTCAGCGTAATCGACTTGCTTCCTGGCAGTACGACGTTATGATTTATTCTATTACGAATCGTATTG
>VXWP01000021.1 GCA_009835325.1 Gemmatimonadota bacterium
GCCCCGCCCTCCCCCGAGGCGGTCTACCTCACCTCGGAGCCCACGGCGAGCATGAACCTGCCCTTCTCGGACGCCGTGCGCGTGGGGCACCTGCTGTTCCTCTCCGGCCAGATCGGGAACATCCCCGGTACGACGGACCTGGCGCCCGGGGGCATCCAGGGTGAGGCCCGCCAGACCATGGAGAACATCAGGACGGTCCTGGAAGCCAATGGATCCTCCATGGACCGGGTGATCAAGGCCACGGTCATGCTCGCGGACATCGCCGAATGGCCCGCCTTCAACGAGGTGTACGTCACGTACTTTCCCGGCGACAAGCCGGCCCGCAGCGCCTTCGCTGGCAGCGGCCTGGCCTTCGGCGCGCGGTGCGAAGTCGAGGTGATCGCCACGGTGGGGGAATAGTTTTTTTTGTCGAGAATGCACTCCAGCTTGGCCGACTAATACTGTGTAAGGGTATTCCTGTATATAAATTCGTTGCATAAGGAGTATAAGTTGGCTAAGAAACCCTGGATCAATGTAGTAATAAAAGGTGCCTTGATTACGGTTGGCTTTGGCTTGTATGTTTTCGTGGAATCCGGTACGAGAGACCGGTTGTCCAGACTGGAAGACAAGATTGACCGTGTGGAGACCAAGGTTGATGAAGTGCGCGGATATCTGAAGTTCAATGTCGCCAAAGATCAATAACCATGGCTAAAGGCAAGTTCTGGCACGACGGATTGCAGTTCTCCTGCCACGGGTGCGGCCATTGCTGCACCTTCCCCGGTGGATTCATCTACGGCAGCGAGAAGGAGTTCCGGCGCATCGCCGAGTACCTGGAACTGCCGTTCGAGACCTTTCTGGAAAAGTATACGGAAGTGATCGACGGCTACGTCTCCCTGGTCTCTCCGGATGACGGTCCCTGCGTATTCTACGACCAGGGATGTTCCATCTATCCGGTGCGGCCGTCCCAGTGCAGCAGCTATCCCTTCTGGCAGGACATCCTGAAATCCAGACGACGGTGGGAACGGGAAGCGGAGACGTGCGGAGGCATGAACAACGGGAAGCGCTGGACGCGCAAAGAGATCGAGACGCAGGCGGCAAGCCGGACGGAAAACCTGATGGCGGCGAAGAAACGGGCGTAGGGAGTGCACACACATGGACGACGATAGTCTGGATGACAAGCGTGTGGATGAGCTGGATTCGGCGGATGCGGAAAGCGGACTGGACCGGCGCGCGTTTATCAGGGTGAGTGCCCTGGCCGGCATGGCCGGCGCGGCCGGTGCGGCGGGCGTCGCGGCGTCCGGTTGCAGTAGTGCGGGCGAGCTGGATGGATCGTCGGGAAGTGCGGGCGCGGGCGGCCCGATCGGAGCTGGCACGGGTGGTTCGGGTGGCGACCCGGAGGCCCTCGCCGCCGACCTGAGGGACAACGTCTACACCCGGCTGCTCGGCGTGCGGCCCCATGTGGGCGCCCACGAGCACCTCTCGAGCATGGGCGGCTCGCGCATGCCGGCCGAGGTGATGGAGGCCATGGCCGAGGCCAACCGCTACTTCGTGGACATGGCGGAGCTGCACGACGCGGCGGGACGACGCATCGCCGAGATCATGGGGGCGGAGGCCGCCCTGGTTTCGTCCGGCGCCTTCGCGGCGATGCTGGTGGGCGCGGCGGGCGTTTTGACCGGACCCGACCAGGAAAGGATGCGGCTTCTGCCCAATCCGACCTGGCCGAAGGTGGAATGCCTGTTCCAGACGGCCCATCGCTTCTTCTACGACAACGTGTTCGGTTTCGCGGGCATGAAGCTCGTTGAGGCCGGCACCCGCGCGGAATACGAGGCGGCCATCACGGATCGGACGGCGCTGCTCGTGGGGCTGGCCTACATTGAGCACCAGACACGGGGCGTTCCGCCCTTTCCCGTGCGCCACCGGCAGGAACACGACCCCGAGACGCTCATGCCCATGGAGATCATCGAGATCGGCCGGCGCAGGGGCGTGCCGGTGATGATCGACCTGGCATCCAACCTGCCGCCGAAGGAGAACCTGACGAAATACCTGGAAGCCGGCGCCGACCTGGTCGTGGTCAGCGGGGGCAAGGGGATTCGCGGTCCGAACTCGACGGGGATCCTCGCGGGCCGCGCCGATCTGATCCACGCCGCCCGCATGCAGAACGCGCCGGTCAACGGCATCGGCCGGGGACTCAAGGTCGGCAAGGAGGAGATCGTCGGCCTGGTCGCCGCGCTGGAGCGGTACGTGGCCCTCGACGAAGACGAGGAGATCGCGGCCTGGAACGCGAAGGCCCGCTGGCTGGCGGATCAGTTGCAGGGCATCGACGGCGTGGAAGCCCGCTACGAGCTCAACACCCACGGGTACTGTGACGTGGAACTGCGCTGGGACGAGGCGGTGATTCCCCTGTCCCGGGAAGACGTGGGCCGGCTCTTGCGCGCGGGCGATCCGAAGATCATCTACGACGGTCCGGGCCCGCGCACGCTGCAGCTCGAGGAAGGCGAAGTCGAGCTCGTGGCCCGCAGGCTGCGGGAGCTGTTCACCACGGGAAGCTAAAGTAACTCCGAAAGGATGGGCATGGCCGACGAAAATCCGAACGGAAGCCGTGCGTCAGCCGGAAGCGGCACGCCTTGCGGTTCGCCTGCCGGTGACCATCTGACCTACGAGGACGCCGGCGTGGATTACGACCGGATCGATCCCCTGAAGGTCCTCGCCCAGCAGGCGGCGCGGGCCACGGGGGCCAACCTCGAACGCGCGGGTGCACACACAGGTGTCCGCGAGGTGACGGCCAGCCGCGGCGAGTCGGCCTACGTAGTGGACATCGGCGACGCCTATCTCGCCTCCATCACCGAATGCCTGGGCACCAAAGCCCTGGTGGCGGACGCGATGCGGAAGGTGCCGGCGGGATCGGGGTCGCCAGGGCCGCCAGCGATGTCTGGGGAGCCGGGACGGACCTGGTACAACCACATCGCGCAGGACACCATCGCCACGGCCGTCAACGACCTCGTCACCGTAGGCGCACGGCCCCTGAGCATCCACGCCTACTGGGCCGCCGGTTCCTCGGAATGGTTCGACGACACCGAACGCATGAACGACCTGGTCGACGGCTGGAAGGCGGCCTGCGACGTCCTGGGCGTGGCCTGGGGCGGCGGCGAGACGCCCTGCCTGACCGGCGTGGTGGAGGAAGGCGCCATCGACCTGGCCGCCTCCTGTGTGGGCATCATCCGGCCGAAGTCGCGCCTCACCCTGGGCGAGGACCTGGCGGCCGGCGACGCGATCGTCCTCCTCGAAAGCAGCGGAATCCACGCCAACGGCCTCACCCTCGCACGCAAGCTGTCCGAACGGCTTCCTGAGGGATATGCCACGGCCATGCCCGGCGGCCGGACGTACGGCGAGGCCCTGCTCGACCCCACCGTGCTCTATCCTCCCGTTACCGAGGCGGCCTTCGAGGCCGGCATCGGCCTGCGCTACATCGCCAACATCACCGGCCACGGCTGGCGAAAGATCATGCGCCACCCCGGCCGGTTCACCTACCGCATTTCCGAAGTGCCGCCCGTTCCCGAGGTCCTGCGGTTCATGGTGGATAAGACCCGGCAGACGGTGGAAGAGGCCTACGGTAGCCTCAACATGGGCGCCGGCTTCGCCCTCTTCGTCCGCCCCGAGGACGGGGATGCGGCGGTGGCCTGCGCCGAGGCGCGAGGCATCCGCGCCTGGAACGCCGGCGTAGTTGAAGATGGCCCCCGCCAGGTGGTCATCGAGCCGCTGGGCGTGACGCTCAGCGGAGAAAGTCTCGCCCTGCGGGACTGAGTCGGTGCGTTTCCTCCAGCCTTTCTTCTTACTTTTTCTAAGAAAAACTCCGAGTATCGCCTTGTGATCTCCGACTGATACGTTTTAGAGGTCGGTTATTCATGCTTTGTCACACTCACCAGGAGGTCGGAAGATGACTGGAATGTCCCGAGAGAACTGGTCCTTTGGCGTGCAGATCGTATCGGCCATAGGCATCCTCGTAATCGCCGTCGTCACTTTCATCAATTCTTCCAACAAGGAATTTCGGGATGAGATTCGGACCGAGTTGACCGGATTGCGGACGGAAATGCAATCCGAATTCGCCTCCATACGTTCCGAAATCCACGATATGAATACACGCCTCGGTCGGGTCGAAGGTTACCTGCGCGTATCGGTAAACGAATAGAAATAACCACTGCTGTTGGTACTTCCTGAATAGTGGGATGAATGCCGGTATCATATTGATGATCTGGTAACAACAACTGAGGTCTGTATAATGTGCGAACACAGCAAGAGAGATTGGTCGTGGACACCGGTAATCACAGTCGCCGGAATGCATGTTATGATGACGGGTATCATCGTTACGATTATGCTCTTCTTAATTGGTGACCTAAATAACAGGGTTCTTTCGGTAGAAGAGAAACTGAGAGACTTGATTGAGGTTGTAACACGCGTAGAGACTAAAATCGACAAAAGTAAGCAGGAAGTGACCAAATAGAAACGAGTCAGGGAGAGGTCGTACTATGGAAATCGCTCAACTGGTCGTATCGCCGGCGATCTTATTGGGAGCATTCATCTTTTTCTGGAAAGTATCCAAGGCGGGTAGAATGGAACTCGAGACCAGGCTGGTACAGCGCATGGATCGAATGGAGGACAGGCTTGATTCGCGTATTGTCGCACTGGAAGACAAGATGGATAACCGCTTTATCGCGACGGAAGCGCGCTTTGTCGCTCTGGAGAACAAGATGGACAGACGTTTTATCTCCTTGGAGGACAAGATGGATAAACGTTTTGTCGCTTTGGAGGACAAGATGGACACCCGTGTTGGCCGGCTGGAAGGGGTACTGATCACACAGCAGGAGGCGTCTTGATGCCTCACGCTACAGTCCGGAACAGTACACCACACCTTCTGCGCTTTGTATACCGTCTATCCACGTCCGGAACGCTGAGGTCGGTGGTACGCACAGACCCGTAACTGACAACGTTAGCCAGCTCACATTTTCGAGTCCGGTAAACGTATCCGGCAATGGTCCGGTAAGTCCGGAGTTTTCGGCGAGCCACAGTGTCCCGAGTTCTGTGAGTTGACCCAGCTCCGGCGGGATCGCTCCTGTCAATCGATTGTCGTCAAAAGTCAGCGACGAGAGGTTTTCGAGTTGACCGAATTCGGAAGGGATGTTTCCTGTGAAATTGTTGTCCTTAAACCACAGTTCCCTGAGGTTGGTGAGTTGCCCCAGTTCCGGCGGTATGTTCCCGTTTAACTCGTTCCTGTCAAAAAAGAGGTTCTCGAGTCTGGTAAGCTGTCCCAGTTCCGGTGGAATGCTCCCGGTCAGCATGTTATAACCTAAACCCAGGAAGGTAAGCTCGGTGAGTTGCCCCAGTTCCGGCGGTATGTTCCCGGTCAAACTGTTTTTACTCAAACTCAGTTTTTCGAGATTGGTGAGTTGTGCCAGTTCCGACGGAATGTCCCCTGTCAGTCTGTTGCTGGAAAGGCTCAGGTCTGTAAGTTCCGTGAGTTGCATTAACTCAATGGGTATTTCTCCCGTCAACTCATTGGCGGAAAGTCCAAGCCTTTCAAGTCTGTACAGTTGCCCCAGTTCGTGCGGTATCGTCCCCGTAAACCGATTTCCGTCAAGGTCCAGGTGCGTTAGGTCGGTGAGTTGCCCGAGTTCGGGCGGGACATTTCCCGACAACTCGTTATTCAGTAGATGTACCGTCGTAAGGGAAGTCAGTTGTCCCAGCTCCGCAGGAATATCACCGGTCAACTCGTTGCCGCTGATATCAAGTGATCTGAGGTAGGTCAATTGACCGAATTCCGGGGGAATCCCTCCTGTCAATCCGTTGTCTGACAGCCACAGCAAGCCGAGATCGGTGAGTTGTCCCAATTCGGATGGGATATTCCCGGTCAAATCGTTCGATGCCAACCACAGGAAGGTGAGATTGGTGAGCAGTCCCAGTTCGGGTGGGATGTTCCCCGTCAGTTCGTTCCATGACAGTTCCAGACTCTCCAGCGCCGAGAGATTACACAGTTCAGCGGGGATGGGGCCCCGCAGATTGTTTTGCCCCAATTGAATTTGGGTTACTTCACCGGCGGAGTTTGTCGTTATGCCGTGCCACTCGCTGAGGGGTACATCACTCAACCAGTTGTCGTTGTTGTTCCACTGGCCGCCATTCGTGGCATGATAAAACGCCGTCAGTGTCTCACGGTCCAGTCCGGTGCCTTTCACCGAAATCAACGATACGGAAGATACCTCCCCAGTTTGGGCGGTGATCTCCACGATTCCGCCAGCCACCCCGGTCACCAGACCCTGTTCATCGACGGTGGCGATCGATTCGTCGCTGCTTGACCAGGTTACGTCCGCGCCGTCGATCGCATGCCCGTTATGATCGAGCACCGTGGCCGTCAACTGCACCGTATCGCCGGCCGCCGCCAGTATGGATTCATCCGGATCGATCACGATGCTGGCGGGGGTCTGCATGACCTTAATGTCGCTGCTTGCCGATAGATCGCCCGATGTGGCCGTGATGGTCGCGTCGCCGTTGTTAACCGCGGTCACGAGGCCGTCGTCGTTCACCGTTGCCACCGTCGTGTCGCTGCTCTGCCAGGCCACGGCGGCCCCCTCGATGGTCCGGTTATTCGGATCGACCACCGTCGCGATGAGTTGGACGGTCTCGCCGATGGCCGTGAGTATGGTCTCGGAAGGTTCGATCGCGATACCGGTGGGCGTCTGCATGACCCTGACGGTGATATCCTGCTCGGTACTGCCGGAACGGGCTGTTATCCGGGTCGTGCCGTTGCCGGTCGAGGTAACCAGACCGGTAGTGCTCACGCGTGCCACTTCCGTATCGCTGCTCCGCCAGGTCACGTTGGCCCCTTCGATCGTCTGCCCGTTGCGGTCCTGTACCCTGGCGGCGAGTTGCACGGTCTCGCCGATGGCCGTCAGGGTGGCCTCCGCGGGTTCGATTTCGATCCTGCCGACGGTCTGAACGACCTTTACTTCAACGTCCTGTGTGATATTACCGGACATCGCCGCTATACGGGTCGTGCCGTACTTGACGGCAGTCACCAGGCCGGCCGTGCTGACCGACGCGATCTCCGAGTTCCGACTGGTCCAGGTTACGGTGATCCCGGTCATTACGTTGTTGTTCTGATCGAAGACCTGCGCAGCCAGTTGGACCGTCTGGCCGATCTCATTCAGCGTCACCGATGCCGGCGTGATAGTTATGCGGGTCGCTACCGGGGGCGGCGGCGGTTGCGACGGGGCCGACGG
>VXWP01000022.1 GCA_009835325.1 Gemmatimonadota bacterium
CAAATATATAGTATATCGGTCTGGATGAATCCCATTTAAACAATGAGGGTTTCTTCGATCCATTGCGATATTTGGACGAGAGGAGCAATGAATGCACACCGCCTACACCGGGAACAGCCACTACTGTTACAGCAACAGCCTTCACATGTGTCTGGAGCACGCCGGCATGGCCGATCTGCCGGAACCCGGCCTGCTGGAATGCATGACAGGCATGCCGTTCGGCGCGCTGTTCCTGCAGTTTGAAACTCCCCTGTTCTTCCCAAGCCACGCCGACCTGAATCCAAACAGCGGGATGTCCCGTGCGCTCAGCATTCTGGGTTGGACGTGTACACAGTGGGAGGGCGACAACGTTGAATCGGCGCTTGAAGCACTAGAGGCTAACCTGAAGAACGGTCCGGTACTGCTTGGTCCCCTGGACCTGGGTTTCCTGCCCTATGACCCGAATCACCGGCTGAAACGTGGCGGAGATCATTTCATTGTAGCCCTGAAGCTCGAAGGTGGCCGCGTGCAGGTGCATGACCCGCAATTCTATCCATTCGCGGTACTGCCGGTCGATGACCTAATGCGTGCGTGGAATGCCACTGACCTCGGCTACGCAACAAGTGCATACACCCTGCGCGGCGATTTCCGGGAAGATCGCCCGGTTTCGACCGAAGACATGCTGAAGGCTACGCTGGAAAACGCACGAGAACTGATTCACGCCGCCCCCTCCGGCCCGGTCTTTTTTGGAGGTTCGCAGGCGTTCCGGATGGCCGCCGAGGTGATTCGTGGTGGCCCTCCGAAGGCCTTCGCGGGGTTGCTGGTTCACTTCGTCCTGCCGATCGGCGCCCGTCGTTGCCTCGATGCGGCCAATCTCATGAAGTCGGCAGACCAGGCTGAAACCGCGGAATGGTTAGTTAAAAAAGCCGAGTCATACGGACTGGCGCAGTACTATGCCACGCAGGAAGACTGGAATCGCGCAAAAGGTCTGTTCGAAGCGTTGGCTGAGATTGAAGACCGCATCGTTGAATGCATATAGGAAACGACATTGGGCGGCGTACACAACTTCCAGGGGAGTTTACCCATGAAGTCGGCTCTGTTGGTTATTGATGCCCAGGTAAATATGTTCGAAACCGGGATGTCCGTTCGAAACGGTCATCAACTACTGGATACAATAAGTCGCGTGACTACCCAGGCGCGTGATGTACAGATTCCCGTCATTTACGTACAACACAACGGAAAACCGGGCGACCCGGATGAGACGGATTCACCAGGATGGCATATACACGAACGGGTTTCCCCGCGGGAGGGAGATATTGTCGTTCAGAAACGAACTCCGGATGCGTTTTACGAAACTCAGTTAGCATCTATTTTGAATGAAAAGGAGATCGGCAGGTTAATAATTACGGGCGTTCAAACCGAGAACTGTATCAGCTCGACATGCCATCATACTCGTATTGCGGGATATTCGATAACGCTAGTCAAGGATGGACACAGTACTTTCGATTCCGATGTACTAACAGCAGAGCAGATTATCGCTCACTATAATGATATCCTCGGTGACTTCGCAGACGTGACACCTGCGGGCCAGGTTCGGTTTTGAAATTACGCCGTGGAGGGTGCAGCAATGAAACGAGTTGACCACAACAAGCTTGTTCGGGACAGGATTCCCGATATCATTGCTGCTGCGGGCGATCGTCCGACGACCCGAGTTCTCGACAGGGCCGAGTATATTCATGAACTCAGACGCAAACTTGTGGAGGAAGTCGGGGAATTCAACTCTTCCAATGACGCCGAGGAGTTAATTGATATCCTGGAGGTGGTATACGCAATTGCGTCTCGAATGGGAATTGATCCGATACAACTCGAGAAAATGAGAAACGCGAAGAAGGAGAAAAGAGGAGGATTTGAAACGAAGGTCTTTCTTATCCATACTGAATCGCGTGAATAATGCAATGCTTGTGAGCGTTCTGCAGATTACACACCCATATAGAGTCGCATCGCCATATGCAGATCAAACACCTTTCCATTACGGCATCGAACCCGGAACGAGCAGCGGGAATCCTGGCGGAATTGACGGATGGATCTGTGTTCCCCTTCACCTCGAAGACCATGGAAGGCGCCTGGGTATGCGCATGGGACCGTCAGTCCGGTGAGATGATCGAATTTATCCCGAACAACTACCTGCTCTGCCCCGGAAAACACGCCGCGGAATTCAGGCCGGCCGAAGAAGTACAGAATTTCAATTCGACCCACTTTCTGCTCGAAACAAAACAAAGCCTCGACCATTTGAAAGCGGTGGCGGAATCGCATGGACTTCACCACCGCTTTCGGCCGAGGCTAGGCGGACCGCTCTACGAAGTCTGGCTGGAAACCCAGATCCTGGTCGAATTCGTATCCGACGAAATCAGGAACCTGGCGTCCTGACGTCAACTTCGCTTCGTAAACTCTACCTCAATCTAACTTCATCTCGACTTCAAAACCGACTTGCTACCCTTCGATCATACCCAGGATCTCCACCAGGCTGTCGGTCGACGGCCGGTCGAAGGGATCCGATCCCACGTACTTGAACCGAAGGATGCCTTCCTTGTCGATGATGAAGGCCGTGGGAATGACTTCCGTTCCCTTGTCGGTCGCTTTCTGGATCTTGAACTTGGTGGGAATGGCCCGATCCGGGTCGGCTAGCACGGGGAAGGAAAGCGCCTCCCTGGTGACTTTCGACTTGGCGACGAAGTCCCTGGTCTGGTCGAGATCTTCGGGATTGATGAAGAGTAGTTCCGTGTCGAGTGCTGCTATGCGATCGTAATCGGATTGCAACTGCCCCAGTTGCCGTAAGCAAAGGGGTCACCAGTAGCCTATCCAGCCGCGGTCGACGACCACAAGCAGGTTCTTGCTGCCCTTGTAATCGGCGAAGTTGACGGTCTCGCCGTTAACGTCCTGCAGGCTGAACTCCGGTGCGGCCTCACTCAGCCTCGGCGCCAGGTTACGGGGTTGCGCGTCGGCAAACTCCGTCACCAGGCCGACCAGGGCCAGGGCGAAGCACCACCGCGCCAGTGTATGAATCATGGTCTTCCTCCTCGTTTCAGATGCAGCGCAATTCACTTGCGTTTTGTTACTTATAATATAACCTACCCCGACACGACTGTTAACTTCAAAATTACCGCCGTCCGCAACGATTTCATGTGCCAGCAACGATTCCAAGGAGCCGCCTCCCCATGAAGCCAGGCATCACGCAACTCTGTCTCGCCCGCCAGGATCTCGAAGCGGATCTCTCGAAGGCCCGGGATCTGGGCTACGAGGCCATCGAACTGGTTTTCTCCGACCAGGGTTCACCGGACATAGACGCCTCTACCTCGGAGATTGCCGCCGTGGGGGAGGCCTGCAGGAATCATGGACTCGAACTGTGTTCCATGATCGCCATCCGCAGTGATGCCGGATCCCTGTTGTCGCCGTCCGCGGAAGAACGGGCGAAGCGGGTTGCCATCCTCGAGCGCGGCTTCGAAATCGCCGAGATCCTGAGTGTAGACGCCCTCCTCCTGCATCCCGGAGCGCTCGATCCGGCGAGTTCCTACGGGACGACCTGGGACAACTTCCGCGACGCCCTGCGTGATCTCGCGCCCGAGGCGGAACGCCGCGGCACACGGATCGGCATCGAGAACGTGTGGAACCAGTTCATGCTGAGTCCCCGGGAAGCCCGCCAGCTCGTCGACGAGGTAGGATCGCCCGCCGTCGGGATCTACCTGGACACAGCCAACATGATCCTCTACGGCTATCCCGACATGTGGATCAAGGAACTGGGCCGACGGATCTTCAAGGTGCACGTGAAGGATTTCCGGCGCGGGGAAGGCGCCTGGGTCCAGCTGATGGACGGCGATACGGACTGGCCGGCGGTCATGGCTGAATTGCGCGGCATCGGGTTCGACGGTGCCCTGGTGAGCGAGGTTGGCGGCGACGACGACACCATGCGGGAAACCGCCGAGCGCATCCGGCGGATCATAGCCCTGTAGGGCAGAAATCCGACCTGTTGGATCCTGCTTTCTGGCAGTTATTATCGGGCGGCCGAGATGGCTTCGGCGTACTTGATGACGCCGTTTACGTAGGAGTCGATGGGGTTGTAGCTGAAGATGGCGTTGCGGCGCGCGGCATCGGCGGTGCCGTACTTGCCCCGTTCGTTGAGGTACTTTGCCACACTCATGATGGCGTCCGGCCACGAATGCAGGTTGATTTCGCCATCCCCGTCTCCATCGGCGGCATGGGGCATGCTGGCCGGCATGAACTGCGGGTACCCGATGGCGCCGGCCCAGGAACCGTGGAGCGAAAGTGGGTCCACGCCGGTGGCTTTGCTATGGCGCAGGAGCGCCACCAGGTTGCCGACGCACCTGCGGCGGATTTTCGCGAAGCGTTCCTGCTGTCTTTCGGCTACCGCGGCCGAGGCGAGCGGATCGGCTTCACCCCCTGCCTTAATCCGTCGCACGGCTGCCTGCTGCGCCTCCTCCAGGTATAACAGCTGCGCGACCAGGACATTGAACACGCGGTATTTGCCCGTGAACTCGCCCAGGCCGGATTCCCACATCAGGATGGACACGATGTCCTTCGGGGCCACCCCGTAGGTCCGCTTTGCCCGGCCCAGCAGGTCTTTCTTCTCCTCGAGGAACGCAACACCCCGCTTCACCCGCTTATCCGTCAGGAATACGCGCGAGAAATCCTCGTGGGCCTTGTTCTGAATCGCGACGCTCCGGGGCGTGGCCACCTTGATCAACTGGTTGTTGTAGACCTCGCGGCTTTCAGGCCGGTCGAACAGAGCCAGGAACTCCGCCTCGGACACGGGCGACCCCCCGCCCTGCCCAGACGCTAGGCGCTTGATCAGATCGGGCAGGTAAGACGCCGCCGGATGGGTCCGGGGCAGGTCGATAATCGTGGATTTGCGCAGTTCCCAGGATTGCGGGGCATCCAGCGCGGCGACCGGGTCCGGTGCGATCAGCAACAGCGAGACCAGACCGGCAAGAAGCACTGACCTTTTCCACGACCTGAACGGGTTTTTCATCTGACGGATCCTCGTGATTGGTTGGCGATGCGCAATTAAAATCCATTGCATATTTACGGCATGCAGCCGGGCCTGTCAAGGTCAGGAAGGGCATTTACGGTCCATCATATTTCAGAACACCAGTTTCTTCAGCTCGTGTTTCTTCGTGAAGTAGACGCCGTCCCCGTACATCGGACCGGGAGTCTGGAAGGCGGTCGGCGCTTCGAGAATCGTGGTCACGACGCCGGCGGCGGAATCGAAACGGTAGAAACAGTCGGTCGTGAATCCGTATATACCGCCATCCGGACCGTTCTGTATTCCTCCGTCCAGGGCTCGCCCGCCCGGTAGGGAAGCCAGGTGCACGAACCGCCGGTCATCGGCATCGAAAACGAAGAGGATGGATCCGGATTCTACGCGAGCCGTCCCGCACAGCAGGGAGCCGTCCATGACGACCAGCGCGTTGACGGCCGTAACCTCGACCGGTAGCCGGCCCTCCCACACCTTTTCCTCCTTCTCGTAGTCCCAGAGGAACAGCGACGCCTGGTCTACCCGCGGCTGCGTGCCGGTGCCGCCATCGATCGTCGTGCCGACGGC
The DNA here is from genome assembly GCA_009835325.1 of Gemmatimonadota bacterium. Lineage (NCBI taxonomy): Bacteria > Pseudomonadati > Gemmatimonadota > Gemmatimonadota bacterium. Next base: position 5,597 of record VXWP01000022.1, read on the forward strand.
CAGCAGGCCATGGGCTTCCAGCCAGGCCAGCGACCAGCAACTTGCGTCCCCGGCGATATCGCGATAGGTACCGAATGCATCCGCGACCGGATCGTACCAGGACAACGGTCCTCCCCACATGCCGTAGTTCGGCACGGAGGCCGTCCACACGCGGCCCAGGGGACCGGCGACCATGGAACGCGGCCGATAGGAAATCTCGTCCATGCGACCTAGGTCGCGGGGGTTGCTGCCCGTGTCTTTCCCGAAATGGTAGGGTCGGGCGGGATCGTAGACGGACAGCACGGCACCCGGGTAGGAGCAGATGTAGAGCTTGCCGTCCATGTTGGCCATGGAATAGGCTTCTCCGGTGGCGGTGGTACATATGCCCAGGTCGTCCATGGCGCCGGTAGACGGATCATGGCGGAAGAAGTGAAGCGGCAGGATGCTCGAGCCATACAGGTTGTCGTCGGGTCCGCGATGCACCAGGAAGATCTCGCTGCCCGAGGATTCATAGGCTACGGGCAGGGTGCGCGTCCCGTCGGATTCCGGCCGGGTAATGGCCATCTTGCGGTACATCTGGATTTCCCGGTCGGCGAAATCCGCCGTGGATCCGTCGGACATCGTCAGCGGCGGCGCCGGATCCGGAAGATCTGCCACGGGCTCGGCTTTGAAACCGTTCAGTCGGTAATCGCCTGTGGTCGACCGAATGTAAAGTTGCCCGTCCCCCGCCCGGTACAGGTTCAGCGATCCCCCGTCCTCCGTGACCACCACGGGCCCCACGGTCTCGCGCCGGCCCGACGCCGGATCGTAGACGACCACATGCGGACGGGTCATCCTGATGTGGCAGGCGATCGTGCCCCCCGCGCCGACGTGGGGATAGCAGTACATGTCGGTCTCGTCCATCCGCCCGTGGCGGGTGAAGGCATCGGCCGCGGGGTTGTAGCTCGTCAGGCCGGCCGACCCGTAGCACCCGATCCAGATCACGCCGTTTTCGTCTTCATCCAGGTTACAGGGGAAGGTATCGCCGGGCAGGTTGATGGCGCCCAGGTCGTCCAGCCGTTCCGTCGCGGGATCGTAACGGTAGAGATGACCGGCGTAGGCGGCCCCGACGTAGATTCGTCCGTCGCGGGTGCGCAGTGCGCCCGTGGGGAAATTGGCGGTGGGATCGGATGAAGTCACCTGGGAGGTCGTGCCCGTGGCCGGATCGATTTTCACGACGGTGAACCCCGCCGCCTGCTGACCCATCACGGCCACCAGGCAGTCCCGGCCGGCCCCGTCCAGCGTGGGGAAGACCCGGACCCAGTTGACGCTGCGGACCGGAATGCCGATGGTGTGGATCGAAGGGATGGCGCTTACCCTTTCCCGGATTCGCGTGCCCGCCGCCGCGCCTCGTCCGCGAAGATGGCCACCGTTTCCTCCAGTGTGCGGTTGCGGTCCACGGTCTCGGGCCGTTCGTGGCCGATGGGACTCTCGGCGATGAGGCGGAAAATGTGTTCGGCGCCTTCGTGAAAACCGGGCGACACCCCGGCCCGGTCGTAGGTCGCCGCGATCTCCTGCATTTCGCCGATCCAGCGGAAGGCCTTGGCCGACAGGCTGTTCACGCCGCCCATAGCCTTGAGCCGCTGCCCCTGGCTTTCGGCGAACTCCGCCAGCAGTTCCTCCCCTAGTCCCATGACTTCGGCGGCGGTGAGCGCCGCGGCATGGAGGGCGGAGGACCCCTTGGTGACCGAGGCATAGCACATCTTGATGCCCGACGCCCGGCCCACTTCGCCGCCCAACGGCCGGACGAGGATGCCGTGGCCGTCCAGTTGCGAAAGTACGGTCTCGTGGGGCCCGGAAGCGTAGAATCGGGTCTTCTCGTCTGCGCCCGGTGGGCCGCCGATGATGCCGGCGTCGATGAAGCGGCCTCCAGCGGCGGTGATAACCCGGTCGATCTGCCGCGCTGAATCCGGGGAGATGGCGTTGCAGTCGGCGTAGGCCGGCGGGGACCCGGCCCGTCTCGAGGACGCGGTCCGTTTCATCGCCTCCGCCACCTGGCCGGCGAGGGCCCGGGCCTGGTCGGGTACCAGGATGGCCAGGATCAGGTCCGCGTCCCGCACTAGTTCGTCCAGGTCCGGCTCGTCCCGGATGCCCGCGGCCGCCGTCAGCGTGCGGGTCCGTTCGCTCCGGCCCGTCAGGCAGGTGCCCACGTCGAAACCGCCCGCCAGGAGGCACCGCCCCACGGAATGGCCCATCTCTCCCGGGCTCAATATGGCAATTTGTTGTACCTGCATGCTGGTCTCCCCGCCTGATCTCAACTGGCCGGACCTCAGCTGGCCGGATCTCAGCTTCGGTTTCTTCTGGCCACCATGCGCCTGATCACCCGGTGGCCTTCATCCACGTCCTCTTCGTGCAGCACGGTAAACTCGCCGGCGGGTAGCCGGCTTGCCGGTTCATCCGCCTTGAAGCACCAGTCCGGGTTCTGCGCGGGCCGGTACCGCAGGTGATCCAAAGTAAAGCCCTGCCAGGCGATAAGTCCGCCATCGGCGACCACGGGCCAGGCATAGTCGAAGACCGCCTCCTCCCAGTACATCACGCAGATCACGAGGGCGAATTTCAGGCCGGCGGGCGGACGCCAGGAAACCAGGTCCGCTTCCACGCAGGTCAGACGAGACCCGATGCCCCGTTCCGCTGCCTCCGTACGCAGACGGTCCAGGGCCACGTTCGATATGTCGACGGCAAGCACCTCGCGGCCGTCCTCCGCCAGGGCGAGGGCCTGGTCCGACAGGCCGCAGGCGAGTTCCAGCACGGGACCGTCCGGAAATCCCAGGGCCGTCGCCCGGTCGTACAGCGGGCAGAAACCCCTGGGCGCCAAGCGCTTCGGCGCCAGGTACCTTGCGTTCCACTTCAGCCGGTCTGGATGGTCTTCGAGTCGTTGCGTGCGGGGCTCCGTGTTTTTCAATTCGATTAGGAGGAATCTTACCGCGCCGGGTATTCCTGGGCCACGACCAGGATGTGGCTGCCCTGTCTGACCGGCTGACGGAATGACTGCGACAGCACGTAGCCGTCCACGCCCGCGCGCACCGGCCAGGGCAGATCGTCCACGCGGTAGAAATCGTGCAGGTTTCCCACGATCTGCCCCGCCGCCACCGGCGCGCCGCAGGCCATGAGCGGTTCGTAGTGACCCGGGAAAGGTGCGGGCACGTAACAGGCCCGGTCGATGATGGCCGTCAGTATCTGGGTGCCGTCGGCGTGATGGGCGATGGGTTGAATGTCACCGGCAAGCTGGCCGTGGTGGATGGCGGCGGCCCGTATGCCGTGCCGCGCGTACCGTACGCCGTTCGGATTGACCGACTCTCCCCAGCCCAGTTCGGTACCGATGGTGATCTTTCCCAGCCGCTCGGCTTCGCTGACCATCAGTCCGGGAGTTTCGTTCTGGTAGACCATCACGAAGGGCGTGCCGAACCAGCGTGCCGTATCTTCGATGACGGCGGCCTGTTCCAGGTCATCCACCTCGTGATAACTGGAACACTGGGCGAAATCGAGCTCGGCGCCACCGGAATGGATGTCCGTGACGACGTGCACGCGGGGCCAGAGATGTTCCCGCACGAACTGGGCGATCCGATGGGTGATGCCCGCGAGGGCCGGCGAGGTGCCGGCGCCGTCCACGAAGGCCCGGTTCAGGTTGACTCCGTCGTCGGCGTCGCTCGCCCGTCGGCCCGCGTGAAAGGCCGCGGGATTGAGCACGGGAATGAAGATCAGCCGCCCCTTGACGGCTGCCAGCTCGATCTCCTGAAGCAGTCCCTTGACCGCCACCGGTCCTTCGTATTCGTTGCCGTGGTTGGAACCTGTGGCGAGAAGACCTTCGCCTTCGCGCACGTCGGGTCCGACCATGACCGTCAGGGGGATGAGATGGTCCGCCCAGAGGGAATCGTGTTCGAGGGCGACCCAGTAGTCCCTGCGCCCGGGCGAATCGAGATCGAGTTTGTCGGGCCGGACGACTTCACGAGGCATGAGGGTCTCTAATGGAATGTGTTCGCTTAAATGAAGTGCACTTAACGGCCTTTGAACCACGTATTCAAAGGCTTAGCTCACCGGTACTGACGACCCACCCATGAAGTTTAACCATCATTCAGGAAAAGGTTGGTAAGTCGCATACGGGTACAGTGACGAACTTGCTGCTTTTCTGACCCTCGTCGGGCTATTGTAGACCGGCGGTATCAATTCATGAAGTGCGTCAACCCGGATTGCGTAACTGGCATTCGCTGTATTGAGCCTTATGGTATCACCCGCTGCGTCAACAAATTCACGACCCACATGACTTGCATGGTTAATTCCTATGATGAATCCCAGATGATCAAAAACCGGACTGCCGGAAGTTCCGCCTGTTGTAGTTAAGTTATACTGAAGCATGCGGCGGTTTTGTACTCCAGTGTTCAACGACAGGAACCTACTCAACGTACCAGGCTTGAAGGTAGGAGAGACAACTTGCTCCGGCCCTGTTACATCCGTCAACTCACCAGGGAAACCCAAGGTTCCCACGGGTTGCCCCTCCCTCAGACTGTCGGCAAATCTCTCAGGTAGTAGGGAGGGCAGAAGTTCGTGCCTGAAAGGCTCGTCTTGGAAAATAAAGGCGGCTACATCCTCGCTGTTCGTCGTCCCGTCATAGTCTGGATGGACGATAAAGCGGACGTCATCTAAGACCATTTGTGATGGCCTCGACCGATCAGCCCACGCCGTACCTGACCTTCGAACTAAGGCGACTTCAAAATCGAATGCCTTTACGCCCGGCCTTTCAAACAAAGCATAAACTACGTGAGCATTCGTCCATAAAACGTTAGAAAAGCCTGCAGCGAATCCAGTCCCAATAAACCTGACATAGCGAGTACCTTGTGGAACGTAATATATGGCGTAGATGTTATCATAGAGATTCCCGCTGTCTATTACGTCCGCCCAGTTGAGACCGGTCGTTGACGGATTATAAACTCCAGTAGAACCACCGGTTCCCGGCGTCTGGGCAGTTCCTGTAATATCATTAGTCAGGGCTGGTCCAGCGGTACCATCGGTACCTGATTGCCCTAGTGCAATGTTAGGTATCGTATCTGTTTGTTGTTGGGGTCCCGTCGGACCGTCGTTTGAGCCACTACAAGCAGTAATGACAAGAAGTATCAGGGCTAATCCACATATACGCATAGAAACAACCTCCGCTATGAATATGCGTGAGATATGATATTTGACCGTTGCGCAATATTTTACGATCACTCATATCTGTCAAGCCCTGTATTCTCTTAGAATCTAACTGGACTAAAGAAACCAATATCATCTTCACACCGAGACGCCGAGGAGTCCGCGCGTTATCTGGAAATCCGTGTTGCCGACGACCGCAGCCCGCGGCGCATGCCGCCGGGCGGCCGTATGCCGGATCAGGTCCAGCACGCCCTGGCGGCGATCCACCGGTTCCCCGGTCAGGATGTGATCCACGTCTTCACGGAAGGGACCGGGCAAGTCGTCCGCGGCGACCTGCAGCACCGGGATCATGGGATGGCCGGGCAGGGGGTGGCCGTCGACGCCGGCGACGACCAGCTCCACGCCGGCCGCGCCCAGACCGGTCAGGCTCTCCACCCAGTGGGCCGTCTGCGTCTCCATTACGTGCAGTCCGGGTACCGAAGCGGGCTCGCCATAGGACAATGTCGGGGATATGGTTCCATCCTCCTGGCGCCGCAGGAAAGCCGGATATCCGAGCAGCGCGTCGTTGTCCGGCACGACGACGGTTCCACCCGCGTCTACGACGTCGAAGATCAACTGCGACAGTGCTTCGGAAACGTCATCGGAAACCGGACCGGCCGTGGTAGCCGGGCACGCAGAGGTGGCCGGACCGGCTGAGGTAGTGTGACCAGCCGTGGCCACCCCCAACCTGAGGGTAGACAGGCCGGCTTCGACGGCGACCGGCCCCTCACAATCGTCCAGGGTCCCGTTAAACCATTGCTCTATGCGATCGATGACCTTCTCGATGCCGCCGTCAAGCTGCACGCTGGCCCAGCCGAAACTCGCGGGATCCAGGCCGCGGTCGACCAGTTGCTGGCGGTAGAAATCATTGTGCGTGCGTTCGCATCCGTGTTCCAGGAGCAGGGCGGCCGCCGTCATCGGGTGGGTCAGGTAACCGGTCATGGTGCGGATGTACATTTCCTCCGAGACGCCGCCCGAGACACCGCATCCCTCGGTGTGTACCAGGGCGACGAAACGAGATATGCCGGCGCCGCGGCCCACGCCTTTTTCGCTCAACCGTTCCGCAGCCATGCGGGCGATCTGGCCGGAGCACAGGCTGGTGGGAAGAATAAGACCGATGCGGTCGGTGGCGCGCGACCCGTTCGATTCGAACACGGGCAGCCTGAAGGTCGGCGGGGGCGTCGAACCCCCGTTCGACCGGACCTCCAGCGGCCTGCCCGCCGGCGGGGGACGTTCGTGCAGGTCCTGCAGCCGGCTTCCGTCGGTCTGCCGCCAGTCGCGCCAGATCTGGGTTTGGCTGTGGCCCGCCCGCTCGCCGCGGGTCATCTCACCCGACGCCGCGCGCAGCGTCAGATCGAGTGTCTGCCCGCCAAGTTCCTCCATGGACACGCCGTCCAGGTAGGCCCCGGCGTTCACGTCCATTTCCCCAGAGAGCATCTCGTACCGCTTCGTGGTCGTTACGAACTTGATCGTCGGCACGAAGGGGAAGTTGGTAATGGATCCGTTCCCGGTGATGAAGAAGATAAGATTGCCGCCGGACGCCACCTGGCCCGCGATGGCTTCCAGGTCGTTGCCCGGACTGTCCATGAAGTAGTACCCCGGTTCCTTCATCGGGACCGCGTAGTCAATGGCGTAGTCGAGGCGTACGTCCGGGTGTCGCTTACGGGCCGCGCCGATGGACTTGAGCACGATATTGTAGATCCCCCGGAGCTTGTTGCCACCGGACGGATTGGCGTCCACCGACTGGCCGTGCCACGCCGTGCGTTCCTGGAACCGCTCGATCATATGGAGGAAGGTGCGGGCCGTCTCGATGTCCCGCACGTTGTCCAGCACGTAGGGCTCGCCGCCGATGAGCTCGTCCGTCTCCGCGAGATTGGCCTTCCCGCCGAAGCGGATGATCTCCCGGGCCACGAGCGCGGCCAGGGGATTGCCCGATATGCCCGAAAAGGAGTCTGAACCGCCGCATTGAAGCACGATGTTGAGATGAGAAGCGGATACCGGTTTCCGCGAAACGCGGTTGACCGGCTCGAACCAACCGGTGACGATCCCCGTGCAGCGCTCCAGGTCTTCTTCGAACGCGCCCTTGAGCGTTTCGAACCGGTGCGGCACGTCGTTCAGTGGATAGCGATTGAGCCGCATGTAGTTTTCCAGCATCCGGTCCGAGACGAACTCGGTGCCGCGGTCCACCGCAAGCACCGCCCCGACATTGGCATGGACCATGAAACCCGCCAGCGTCCGCAGCACCAGTTCCCGGTTGTTGGGATCCACGCCCGAGCCGCCCTCGGTATGGGCTACCGCCACCACACCGTCGATGTTCGGGTACCGATTCACCTGGTCCTTCAGCAGCGATTCCAGTCGCCGAACGAAACCCGCCGTCTGCGACGTAATGCCCAGCAAAATGATATAGTTTCGGGTCCCGACACCTCGCGCCGGACCGCGGTCAAATCCCTCGAAAGTCGGCGGATTATCGATAAGCGGAGTCTGTTCACCGGGCGTGAAGGAGGACTCCTTCAGTTCGTAGGGCACAACGCGGTCTTCGAAGTTGGGCTGGTCCGGGAGGGCGAAATCGACTTTTCGGACGCGGAGCGCGTCGAGGATGTCGGCGTTGCAGATATAGTCGCCGGGTGCGATATCCCGGGTCGCCCGGCCGAAGGGCAGGCCCCAGGACAGGACGGACTCCCCGGCGCGTATGGGCTGGACGGCGAAGCGGTGCCCTTCCAGCAGGGTATGGGCGAGGGAAAAGGACGCGCCGGCGTCGTCTCTCACGTCCGTTCCTGCTTCCAGCCGTCGGGAGACGATGGCCACGTTGTCGCCAGGTTCGGCCAGGCGCGCGATGTCTTTCAACCGGCAGACGGGCACGATGCCAGGTTCCTTGTCGAATAGAAAACGTACGAGGGATTCGGCTCACTACACGGACTGCCAAGGTAACATCCGTCGCGATTCCGTGTCAAAGGTAATTCGGTGGTTGCGGGGCGACTCGCCGGTACGGTTGACGGCGATGAAGTTCGATGTACATTGTCTTCCGGGTCTGGTCCATCTGGCTCGGCCAGGCCTGGCCTGGTCGGGTCTGGTCCTCAGCGCAACCAGACACCATGCAAGCCCGCAATGCTCACAACGGCCGGAAACCGTGCCGGAACATCCGCCAGCCGGAGGTTCAAGAATGCTTGTCGGATATGTCAGTGACGAACGCTACGTCGCTATTCCCGAAGTCCTGTTGGAGTTCGAAGCCGGCGGAGCGTCCATCGAGGCGCGCTCGCGGGCCACGGGGGCGGTCTACGCGGACGTAATGCCAGGCCGGGAGTACAGGGTCACGCTGGCTGGCAGGGATTTCGGATACAAGAGCGTGTACATGACCCCGTGCGAGGACGAGCCGTACCATTTCCGGTTGCTGCGGGACGGCCTGCTGGGGTACATGTGGCCCAAGTGGGTCCGGTCCGGGGAGAAATCGGAGTTCCGCGTGCACGCGGTGGAGGCTTACCAACTCGAACTGTACCGCTATGGGTGGAAGAAGGAATTCGTCCGGAACATCGGCTGGTATGACGAGCACGGCCCCCGCGCCACCATGCAGATCACGCCCGACGGCGACTATACCCGGACCGGCGTGAAGTGGAATACCCAGGGCTATACGAATCCCGCACACAAACAGTACATCGAGGCGCCGGAACGGTCCGGCCTGTACTATCTCCACGCTTCAACGGAGACCGGCGGTTTCTTTTCCTTTCCCTGGATCGTCGCCCCGGCCACGCCGACGGCCGACGTCGCCGTACTGGCCGCTAACATAAATTGGAATGCCTACAACAACTTCGGGGGGCGCAGCAACTACATCCACACCGACGAATTTCCGCCAACTCCCACAGTCAACGCCAGGTACGACCTGAAGCGGTACACAGATTCGGAGCACCGGATGTACAGCGCCGACGACTACGCGCCGCTCTCCTTCGACCGGCCCGAGCCCATCAACCACGTCCCCGAAGACGTCGAAGCCACCGACATGATCCGGGGCCGCGCGGCCTGCCACGTGGCGCCCGCCGAGTGGCGGTTCCTGGCGTGGATGGAGCGAGAGGGATTCGGCTACGACCTCTACGCCGAGACGCAGTTCCACGACGGCACGCTGCCCTTGGACCGGTACCGGGTGCTCATCACTACCACCCATCCGGAATACTGGTCGCGGGACATGTACTACCGGCTCAAGGACTGGGTGTTCGAATCCGGCGGACGGCTCATGTACCTGGGCGGCAACGGCTTGAACTGCGAGGTCGAGTTCGTCGACGAGTACACGATGAAGGTCAGGAACGGCAACATCGATTCGCTCGACCGGCCCTGGGAGGGCATCGAAAGCCGCTTCAACATCTACAACGAATCCGAGGCGAACCTCCTCGGCGTGGCCTTCACCCGCACGGGGATCATGACCAGCGCGCCCTACCGCGTGATCGACGCGGACCACTGGGTCTTTGAAGGCACCGGCGTCGCGGAAGGCGAAATCTTCGGCGAAGCAAGCCTGCACGAACGGGTGCCCGGCGGGGCATCGGGACACGAAACCGACAAGATCACGCCCAATTCACCGGCCAACACCCAACTGATCGCCAAGGGATCCAACGTGGACGACGGCGGCGCCGAGATGGTCGTCCATGAGACGGACAGCGGCGGGATGGTGTTCTCGGCGGGATCGATCACCTACCCGTCATCGATCCTCGTGGACGACGTGGTTTCCAGAGTCACGTCCAACGTGCTGAAGCGGTTTCTGAGGGACTGATCACAACTTCCGCTGGTACACCCCGGTCACACGGTGGTTCGTGCCCTTCTCGAGGATCAGGTCCGCCCGTTCGCGCGTCGGAATGATGTTCTCCCGCAGGTTCACGAGGTTGATGTCCCGCCAGATCCCCCGAGCTGTTTCCACGGCCTCTTCCGTGCTCAACCCCGCATAGTGATGGAAGTAGGACTCCGGATTCTGGAAGGCGGTGTCCCGCAGCCTGAGGAAGCGATCGACGTACCACTGCTCCAGGTCGTGTTCCTCCGCCTCCACATAGATCGAGAAATCGATGAAATCGGAGACGAAGACGCGGGGAGACGCGTCGCCGGTCAGGTGATGGCCGGTTTGCAGGATGTTCAGCCCCTCGAGTATGATGATGTCCGGCTGGGTGATCGTCTTTTCGACGCCCGGCACGATATCGTAGATCAGGTGTCGGTACACCGGAACGGTAACTGATTCGCGGCCCGACTTCACGTCCGCCATCGTCCGCACCAAACGCCGGAGATCATAGCTTTCCGGAAAACCCTTCCGCTGCATGAGCCCCCTTTCCTCCAGGACCCGGTTGGGGAACAGGAACCCGTCCGTCGTGACCAGGTCCACCCGGGGATGGTTCGGCCAGCGGCTCAGCAGGGCCTGCAGGATACGGGCCGTCGTGCTCTTGCCCACCGCCACGCTGCCGCCGATGCCGATGACGTAGGGCACCTTGGCAGCCGGCTTGCCGAGGAAAGTATCCATAACCCGGTAGAGGTGCTGGGCTGCGCCCACGTGCAGGTTGAGGAACCGGGACATGGGCAGGTACACCTCGGCGACCTCGTCGAGGGAGACCATCTCGTTGATGCCGTGCAGTTCCTTCAGGTCTTCCTCGGACAGCGTCAACGGCGTCGCGGCGCGAAGCTGCGACCACTCCTCGCGGGACATGTGGTTGAAGGGAGAAAGGGATGATGATGGGGACATGGTTTTGGTTCCGCTTACGGGTTTTGTTGGCCACCTGGTCGGACCGGCGCGCTCAGACCGCGTTCATGATCCGTCTATTACGGCCCGGTCGATCGTTTGCTGTTCGAGCAGTTCGGGAACGGGTTCCGCGCCAGCCCCAGGCGTATCGCTTAAAACCATCTGCGACGGACCCGACAGTTCCAGCGGCGGCGCGCTCAGGTCCCTTTCGTAGAATCGCGTACTCGGGAAGACATCCGACGGGTACATCATATTGGGCAGCGTCGCCAGCGCCATGCAGAACGACGCGCCGAGGGCCGATTCCAGCATGCCGCCCGTCCAGCAGGGGATCCCTTCCTCCTCGCAGACCCGGTTCGTTTCCAGCGCCAGGGTCAACCCGCCGACCCTTGCGGGCTTGATGTTGATCCAGCGGGCCGCGCCGATACGGATCGCCTTGCGGGCCTTCGCGGGGGACGTAATGCTCTCATCCAGGCAGACCGGCGTCTCTATCTGACGCTGCAGTTCGGCATGGTCGACCAGGTCGTCCCGCATCAGGGGTTGCTCGATCATGGCCAGGTTGTACCGGTCCAGTTTTCTGAACATTGGCAGGTCGTCCAGCGTGTAACCGCTGTTGCAGTCGATATGGAAGACCGGGTCCGGAAAGGCCGAACGGACCGCGGCGATCATGTCGAGGTCCCATCCCCGGCTGTACTTCAGCTTGATCCGCTTGAATCCCGCCTTCACGGCCTGCTCGATGTTGCCCAGCAGCATGTCGATGCTGTCCTGCACACCGAAGTCGGCCCCGACGTCAATGACCGGCCCCTTGCCGCCGATCGTTTGCCAGAGCGGCTTGCCCTCCAGCCGGGCGTGCAGGTTCCACCAGGCCGCATCCAGGCCGCCCTTGGCGAAGAAGTTGCCGGCGACCCAGTCGCATGCCTCGTGAAGATCCCGGCCACTGTCGATCCGCTTGCCGACCAGCAGCGGTGCGAGGACGTCCCGGGTCACCGCGAAGACGCCGGCCGTGTATTCTGGGCTGTAGGTCGGCTTCGCGAGCGGGGTCGTCTCTCCCCAGCCCACGGCATCTCCTGCGTGCATCTTTACGAGGACGCTTTCGATGACGTCGTCGCTGCCGTAGGCCGTGCGCCACGGGTAGATCAGGGGCATGGCGACGTGATAGAGCTCGACCGCGTCGATGACGGGCATGGCGCCCTACCCCTTCAGATCGGAGAGAAGCCGTCCGGTGACCGCTTCCGCGAATGCCGGATCGTTGATGTTGCAGTCCAATTCCGTCACCGACACATCGGCGGATACGTTGGTCTTGATGGCGTTGTACAACGCCTGATCGGCCTCGGGCCACCAGAACTCGTTCCCCGGGCTGTCGAGGATGGACACGCCCTTCAGGGGCAGAAAGATGGACACCGGCCCGCTCGAAGCGTTGGCCTTCTCCGCAATGATCTGACCGAGGCGGGCGTTCTCCTCAACGTTGGTCCGCATCAGCGTGATGTTCGGATTCCACTTGTGCAGCCTGCGGTCGCGGTATTGCTCCGGCACCGTGTCCGGCGCCCAGAAGTTCACCATGTCCAGGCAGCCCGGCACGATCACCTGGGGGATGCCCGCCCTGCCGGCCGCGTCCATGCGTTCGGGGCCAGCGGTCAGCACGCCACCGGCCAGTTCGTCGGCCCATTCCGTGGTGGTGATGTCGAGCACGCCCTCGATCAGGCCCTCGTCGATCAGGCCCTCCATGGTCCGTCCACCGGCACCGGTGCAGTGGAAGACGAGTACCTCATAGCCCGCTTCCTCCATGATGGCCCGGGCCTGGTCCACGGCCTCGGTGGTGTTGCCGAACATGCTGGCGGTTATGAGCGGCTTGTCTTCCGCCGCTTCCTGCACCTCGGTTTCCACCATGCCGGAGATCGCGCCCGCGGCATTGGCGAAGATCCTGCGGCTGATGCGGTTGATGCCGGCCACGTCCACGACGGAGGGGATCATCGACACGTCCTTGATCCCCACGTAATTGGTCGTGTCGCCCGCGGCCACCGTGGACACCATCACCTTGGGCACGCCCACGGGCAACGCCCGCATGGCGCTCGTCCCCACCGCGGTGCCGGCCGATCCGCCCATGCTGATGATCCCGTCGAACACGCCGGCTTCATACAGGCCCTGCACGATCTCCGCGACACCGGCCGCCATGGCATCGATGGCCTCGCCGCGGTCGCCTCGCTTCTTCAAGGCGTCGATCGTCGTACCGGCGGCTTCGGCAACCTGTTCCCGGGACACGTCCGCTTCGACGGATGAGTCGCCAATGACGCCCGTATCGATGATCAGCGTTCCGTGTCCTCGTCGTTCGATCTCGCTTTTAACGAAGGCGAATTCATCGCCCTTGGTATCCAGTGCGCCTACGATGGCAATGGTTTTTGGCATGATGATCCCTTTTACGACTGCGCATTTTATTATACTTTCGATTGTATCTGGCGATGCTGTTCGAATCCTCAAGTTACCCACACCTAAATGCATTGTACACAGGTTTATACCGGAGGATATCGAGCGATGCGCAGTGGCAAGTCCCTGCCGTGGGGGATATCTTGACGACCCATACCGATTGCGGTATACTCCACCGGATGCTTCGACGAGTCCCTCCCTGCCCATCCTGCGGAGGACAACTGCGCCACGTCCGGGGCGCCCGGTTTAGCTGCACGTCCTGCCGGGAAGATTACGGCCTGTTCCGAAAACGCGCTCCGTACACGGGCTTGCATTGCGTCCGGCTTCAGTCGCCCGCCCAGGTCAAACAGGCCGAGGAGGAGCAGTCGCCGGCCCAGGTCAAACAGGCCGAGGAGGAGCCGTAGCGGGAACCGGGCCTAACCGTTACCCGCGTTCAGAATGAACCTGCTCAAGAAGGCCTGGGGATGGCTCCGGTGGCTTGTCGCGTTGGGCATCCTCGCCTACCTGATCTATCTCTACCGCGAACAGTACGTCGACTTCATCCGCCGCGAAATCGACTTCACCTTCCTGGGCATCGGCGTCGTGCTGGCCACGACGGCGACCGTACTGGCCTTCTTCCGCTGGTACCTTCTCGCCCGGGGCCAGAAACTGGTGCTGGGATTCCGCGAGGCCGTCCGCCTGGGATTCGTCAGCAACCTGTTCAACTACCTCGCGCCCGGGACCGCGGGCGGCGACATCGTCCGTGCCGTGGGCATCGCGCGGCGCCAGAAGTCGAGGCGGACCGTCGCCGCGGCCACAGTGCTGCTCGACCGGTTGATCGGCATGCTGGCGCTGCTGATCGTCGGATCGGCGGCCGCGCTGCTGAACCAGGACCTCTGGCATCACCGGGAGATCATGGTCGCCGTCCTGGTCTTCTGGGGCGGCGCCCTGGCCGGACTGATCTGCGTGGCGGTTTCCCTCCGTTTTCGCCTGCTGAACTGGACCTTCTTCCAGCGGCTAACCCGTCTTAAGTTCGTCGGACCGTTCTTCGCCGAACTGGCGGGCAGCCTGGAACTCTATCAGACGCGGCGCAGCGCGCTCACCGAAGCTTTGCTCATCGGCCTGGCCGGCCAGTTCTTCATGCTGTCGGCCTTCTATTGCTGCGCGATGGCGCTCCTGCCCGGTGCGGCCGCGCCGGACTACTGGGCCCACCTCATGCTGATCCCCGCGGCCGAGATCATCGGCACCTTCGCGCCGGTACCGGGAGGCGTCGGCGCGCTGGAAGGCGCGGTCATCTATATCTACCACCTCGTCAGCACGACCGCCGACGGATCGGTCCCGGGTACGGTCGCCCAGGCCACGGGACTGGCCGCCGCTCTGACGTACCGGATCGTGCGGGTCACTGTCGCCGCCGCAGGCGCGCTGTACTACATGGTTACGGATAGAAACTGGAAGGAAAGACTGGGGCTGGAAGAGGCCTGACCGGAGGAACTCTGGCGGGAATGGGCCCTGGCGGGAATGGGCCCGGCCGGACCAGACCTGACCGTACGGGCACGGAGAAGGTGCCGGGCCTCCCCGGCGTATCCCCGCACCCGGTCAGGGCCTAACCCCGGGTACTTTATTCCCCGGTGTCCGGCGGTTTTTGATAGGCTGGTTCACAACATCGGGCGTTCCGGCCGCCCGTTTCCACTATCTCACGAACAACCACTCGTCGATCCACACTCACGGCACACGTAGCAGGAACCGTTGCGGGTCATCAGGCTGCCGCAGTCCGAACAGGACGGCGCGTCGGCCTGGGCAACGTAGACCTCGTGCTCCTGGTTTTCCTGCGCGGTCATGGTCTGGTCCATGGCGTTCGAGTGCATGGTGTTGTCCATGTCCTGGTCCGCCACGATCTCGGAATGGCTGTCCTCGGGCAGGAACTTCACCGCGAGCCACCGGAAGATGTAATCGGTGATGGACTTGGCGATGGGCACGTCCTTGTTGCCCGTCATCCCGGCCGGCTCGAACCGCATGTGGCTGAACTTGCGGATCAGGCTCTCCAGGGGCACGCCGTACTGCAGCGACACGGAAATGGCCGTGGCGAAGGCGTCCATCATGCCGGATACGGTGCTGCCTTCCTTGGACATGCGCAGGAAGATCTCGCCCGGCTGGCCGTCTTCGAAGAGTCCGACGGTCAGGTAGCCTTCGTGGCCGGCGATGCTGAACTTGTGCGTGACCGCCTCGCGCTCGTCCGGCAGCCGGCGGCGAACGGGTTGGACCTCGGCGGCCTCTTCCTTCTCCGACGCCTTGGTACTGAGCGGCTGGGTGCGTTTCGACCCGTCGCGGTAGATGGCCAGGGCCTTGAGCCCCAGTTCCCCACCCTTCAAATAGACGTTCATGACGTCTTCGACCGTCGCCTCGTTGGGCAGGTTGACCGTCTTGGATATGGCGCCCGAAATGAAGGGCTGCGCCGCGGCCATCATCTTCACGTGGCCCATGTGGTGGATGGAACGGCTTCCGTTTTCGGTCCGGAACGCGCAGTCGAAGACCGGCAGGTGTTCCTGGAGCAGGTGGGGCGCGCCTTCGATGGTCCCGTGCTCGTCGATGTAATGGACGATCCGCTCGATCTGCGGCTTGGAGTAACCCAGCTTCTCCAGGGCGGAATAGACGGTGCGGTTCACGATCTTCATGGTCCCGCCGCCCACCAGGCGCTTGTACTTGACCAGGGCGATGTCGGGCTCGATGCCCGTCGTGTCGCAATCCATCATGAAGGCGATGGTCCCCGTGGGCGCGAGCACCGTGGCCTGGCTGTTCTTGTACCCGTGCATCTTGCCATTGGCGAGTGCGTTGTCCCACGCGGTGCGCGCGGCGTCCAGCAGGTTCTTGTCCACCATCTCCGCCTGGATGTCGTCCACGGCGTCCCGGTGCTTCTGCATCACCCGCAGCATGGGCTCGCTGTTGACGTCGTAGCCGGCGAAGGTGCCCAGGTACTCGGCGAGTTCCGAGGACCGGTAGTATCCCTGGCCGGTCATCAGCGCCGTGATGGCGCCGGCGAAGGCGCGGCCCCCGTCGCTGTCGTAGGGCAGGCCCATGGCCATGAGCAGCGCACCTAGATTGGCGTAGCCCAGTCCCAGTTGCCGGAAGGCGCGGGCGTTCTCGCCGATCTTCTCCGTGGGGTAGCTCGCGTTGTCGACGATGATGTCCTGTGCCATGATCATGATGTTGACCGTGTGGATGAATCCCACCACGTCGAAGGTGCCTTCGTCGGTCAGGTACTTGAGCAGGTTGATCGAGGCCAGGTTGCACGCGCTGTTGTCCAGGTGCATGTACTCGGAACAGGGATTGCTCGCGTTGATGCGGTCCGTGTTGGCGCAGGTGTGCCAGTCGTTGATGGTCGTGTCGTATTGCATGCCCGGGTCGCCGCACTGCCACGCGGCTTCCGCGATCCAGGACATGACGTCCTTCGCCTTAAGGTTTTCCACCGGCTTCTTCTTCGTGACCGACTGCAGCGTCCATTCACCGTCATTCTCCACCGCGTCCAGGAAGTCGTCCGTCACCCGCACGGAGTTGTTGGCGTTCTGGAACTGGATGGAGCTCCACGCGTCGCCGTTCAGGGTCATGTCCCAGCCGGCGTCACCGAGGGCGTAGGCCTTGCGCTCCTCGTTCGCCTTGCACCAGATGAACTCCACGACATCCGGATGGTCGATGTCCAGGACGACCATCTTGGCCGCCCGCCGGGTCTTGCCGCCCGACTTTATGGATCCGGCCACCGAATCGGCCGCCCGCATGAAGGAGACCGGCCCGGAGGCCTGGCCGCCCGAGGAGAGGATTTCTTTGGAGGAACGGATCCGGGACAGATTCACCCCGGCGCCCGAACCGCCCTTGAAGATCATGCCTTCGACCTTGCACCACTCGAGGATGGACTCCATGGAGTCGTCGACCGAAAGGATGAAGCACGCCGAGCACTGGGGCGTGTCCTCGACGCCCGCGTTGAACCACACCGGACTGTTGAACGTGGCCCGCTGATGGAGGATGATCTGCTTCAGTTCGTTCTGGAAGGCATCAGCGTCTTCCTCCGAGGCGAAGTAACCCTGCGCGCGCCCCCAGCCCGCGATCGTGTCCGCCACGCGGTTGATCATGTGCTTGACGCTGTTCTCGCGCTTCGGGGTGCCCAGGGGTCCGCGGAAGTACTTGGACACGACGACGTTGGTGGCCAGCTGCGACCAGTCGACCGGGATCTCCACGTCCTTCTGCTCGAAGACGACTTCGCCGCCGTCCCCGGCTATGGTGGCCGTCCGCTTCTCCCACTCCACGCCGTCGTAGGGATCATGGCCGGGATTGCTGTACAGCCGCTCGACGGAAAGTCCGCCGGATGCGGCAGGCACTTCGATGGGCGCGTCGTCAGGTGCGTCGACTGGCGCGTCGACTGAGGTCGCGTCATCGACGGACACTTCGGCAGACCCTCCGGCCGCAGATTCCTCCGTCTCTTCCATCAGGAGATCGTGAGTTTCTTCCAGATTCAATTCTAGTTTGTCTTCAGCCATACGTGCCCCCTAAAATCACCTACGTCGAATTGTAACGTCGAAATGATGTGGATATTATGTCAACAAAAATACCTGGTCCTGCAAAACGCGGACCAGGCACCTAAATTTCTGAATCAGCCCTGATCGGGCTGGTCCTTGACGACCGCAGCCAGCTCCTGCTTCTCCAGTTGTTCGAGCTCATCCGCGAACTCGCTCCTGTCCTTGAAATCCCGGTAGACCGACGCGAAACGCACGTAGGCCACTTCATCGATCTTTCGCAGTTCCCGGATGATGAATTCGCCGATCTTGTCGGAGGAGACCTCGCGTTCGCTCAGGTTGCTTACGTGGTACACGACACGGTCCACAAGCTCGTGAAGTTGATCTGCGGAAACCATGCGCTTCGTGCACGCCAGCTTCAGACCTCGCATGATCTTTCCGCGGTCGAAGACTTCCCGCCGGCCATCGGATTTCACCACCATCAGTTCTTCTTCTTCGATGGCTTCGTAGGTCGTGAATCGCTTGGTGCAGGACAGGCACTCGCGGCGGCGGCGGATCGTTCTACCGCTCTGGATGGTTCGGGAGTCTACAACGTGGCTGTTGAGCGTGCCACACGCAGGACATCGCATCTGCGGCGGATCTCCGATTGTAATTGATTGATAATTTAAGAATTAAGAATCACTAGGTGTAGTGGTGCAAAGACACGTAGCAAACAAGATATTGTATAGTATACTGTATAGCAAGTATGTTTTTGTAACTTTTTTTCTGACAAAACACACACCAACGTGTGCAATATAGCGAGATTCCCGCAGGGCGGGGCTCTACGACATTTGTAATTTTTAATGCACCTGGAAGCGATATCGTACGAGCCTACTCCATCCGCAAGGCCTCGACCGGATTCGCGGCAGCGGCCCGCACGGCCTGGAAACTGACGGTGAGCAGGGCGATCGCCATGGCGAGGGAACCGGCGAGGATGAAGGTGGTCCAATCCAGGCTGACGCGGTAGGCGAAACCTTCGAGCCAGGCGTTCATCGCGAGGTAGGCTACGGGCCAGGCCACCACGATGGCCGCGATCACTAGCCGGAAGTATTCGCCGGACAACAGTGCGATCAGACTGGGGGCAGATGCGCCAAGGACCTTGCGGACTCCGATTTCCTTCGTGCGCCGTTCCGCGGTGAAGGAGGACAGCCCGACGAGCCCGAGGCAGCCGATGATAACGGCCAGTACGGCGAAGCTTACGAAGATCCTGGCAAAACGCTCCTCGGCTTCATGCAGGCGCGCAAAGGTGTCCTCCACGAAGAAGTATTCGAGAGCCCAATCGGGATTTACTTCATGCCAGGCTTCCTCGATCGCCGAAAGCCCTTCGGACATGCGGCCGGCATCTATTTTGATCATGGCGTAACCGCCCGGGTAGTTCGGAAACAGCACCAGCGGTTCAATGGGTTCGTGTAATGCGGCGTAATGGAAATCCCTGACCACGCCAACGATCGACGGCCGTAATTCACCGCGCTCATTGGAATCCGTAATCAGTTCCTGCAGCCCTTCGATCTCCTTGCCCAACGCTTCGCCGGCGGATGCATAGCCAAGCCGGTCAACGGCCGCTTCGTT
Organism: Gemmatimonadota bacterium; assembly: GCA_009835325.1. Taxonomy (NCBI): domain Bacteria; kingdom Pseudomonadati; phylum Gemmatimonadota; species Gemmatimonadota bacterium. The sequence continues at coordinate 24,989 of VXWP01000022.1, forward strand.
GATGACCACCGCACCCGTCGCCGTCCAGTCGCCGGGGAACGCGGAATCGAAGTTCCTACCCGCCACCAGTTCGATGCCGAAAATCTCGATGAAATCATCGTCCACCCAGGCCTGGTACATATCGATCGTCGATGATTCGTCCTGGCTCCGTCCGCGCGCCTTGATCGGCGCCGCGGCGTTCTTGTGCCCGGGAAGCAGGAAATTCATCGAGACGATCGTCACCGCAGGTATTTCCTTCAGCCGTGCTTTGTAGACGCCGGATTTTACGACCACCGGCGCGAAGGTCTGAGGCACCGCGACGACCTGGTCGGAATTGAGCCCCATGTTTCGTGCGCGTATGAAATCGAGCTGGCTGTAGACCACGCCGGTGCAGATGATCAGGGCGATCGAAATCACGAACTGTCCCACGACCAGGATCCGGCGGATGGCAGTATTTCCGGCGCCCATGGAGCGCAGGCCGCTCAGCGCGTGGACCGGTGCGAGCCCGGACAGGTAAAGGGCCGGATAGCTTCCCGCGGCAAACCCCACCACGGCGCCGATCGCCACGACGGCGCCCAGGGCGAACCACACAGTCCCCGCGTCCAGGGATATGGTTTTTCCCGTTATCACGCTAAACCACGGCAGGCTCAGCAAGGCAAGCAGGAGGGCAACGCCAACCGCAATCCCGGTCATGAGCATGGACTCGCTGATGAACTGCCGGATCACCTGGCTTCTGGCCGCGCCGAAGGTCTTTCGCAGGCCGATTTCCCCGGCCCTTCCCGCGGACCGCGCGGTGGCCAGGTTCATGAAGTTGATACACGCGATGAGGATGATGAATACGGCGATGGCGCCGAAGAGGTAGACGTACCGGATATCGCTGTTCGGGGTCAATTCCCGCTCGAGACGAGAGTGAAGATGAATATCCGTGACCGGCTGCAGCCTCAAGGTCAATGTCGAAGAATCACCGTCATATCGGTCGCCCACGTACTTCTCCACGAAGTCGGGCAGCCTGGCTTCCAGTTCACCCGGATCGCTGCCCTCGCGAAGCAGGACGTAGCTGTACGACTTGCGCCAGTCCCACACGTCGGCTGATTTATCCGCGTAGTGCTCCTGGATCCGGAACGCCGCGAGGATGTCGAATCCGAGGTGCGTGTTGGCAGGCAGGTCCCGCATGATTCCGGTCACCTCGAAGTGGAAGGATCCTTCGGCGTCCAGGATCTTGCCTATTGGGTTTTCGTCGCCGAAGTACTTCCGGGCGATGGACTCCGACAGGACGACTTTGTCGATTCCGGCCAGGGCCGTACGGGGATCGCCGGCTATCAGCGGCACGTCGAACACGTTGAAGACCGACGAGTCGGCCAGGTAGAAGTTCCGTTCGTAAAAGCCCCGGTCCCCGTACTTGATCATCCAGGCGTTGCCGGGCGGATTGAAGCGCACCATGTCTTCCACTTCGGGGAAGTCTTCGCGCATGAATTTGACCGTGGGCATCATCACTTCTGCCGTGCGGACCACCTGGTCGCCGTCGCGCTCTTCCGAGATTACGCGGTAGATACGGTCAGCCTTCTCATGGTACCGGTCGTAACTAAGCTCGTCGCGGATGTATAGAAGGATGAGGAGCGCGCACGCGATCCCGAGCGCAAGGCTCATCACGTTGATGGACGCGTAGCCCTTCTGGCGGTTCAGATGGCGCACGGCCACCGTCAGGTAGTTACGGAACATGGCGCGTTTACTCGGTTCGCAGGGACTCGACCGGATTGGCCGTGGCCGCCCGCACGGCCTGGTAACTCACCGTCAGGAGGGCGAGGACGATGGCAAGGGCGCCGGCCAGGACGAAGGTCATACCGTCCAGGTCGACGCGATACGCGAAATCGTCGAGCCAACGATTCATCGCGAAATAGGCGGCCGGCCAGGCGATTACGTTGGCCACGATCACGAGCCGGACGAATTCCCCTGACATCAACCCGATCAGGTTCGGCGTGGACGCGCCGAGGACCTTGCGCACTCCGATTTCCTTCGTGCGCCGTTCCGCGGTGAAGGAGGAGAGGCCCACGAGACCGAGGCAAGCGATAAACACGGCCAGTGCGGCGAAACTGACGAATATCCTGCCGAAGCGCTGCTCGGCTTCGTAGAGGCGCGCATAGGTATCTTCGACGAAAAAGTACTCGAAGGCGAAGTCGGGGTTTGTGTCGCGCCACGCTTCCTCGATCGCCGAAAGCCCTTCCGAAAGTTGATTGGCGCTGATCTTGACGACCACGTGGCTGCCGTCGGATTCGGGAAAAAGCACCAGAGGTTCGATGGGTTCATGCAGCGAAGCGTAGTGGAAGTCTTTCACGACACCGACGATACTGCGCGGTTCCGCGGTTTCCTCATCGAAACCGTGTCGCTCGTCAAACACCCAGTCAAACTGACCATCCAGGGCTTCCTCGGCGGAACCGTAACCCAGCCGGGAAACGGCGGCTTCGTTTAATATCGTCCCGCCGCCCGCTCCATACCAGTCGGCGATGTACGCGCGATCGAAGAACCTGCCGGCGGCCAGTTCCATGCCGAACGTTTCGAAAAACATGTCGTCCGTCCAGGCCTGGTTCATTTCGATCTTGGCGTTATCATCTTCGCCCAATCTGCGCACCACGGCGGTGATCACGGCGTTCTTGTGAAAAGGCAGGATAAAGGTAGCCGTGGCATCCTCCACGTGCGGACTTTCCCTCACCCGCTGCCTGTATAGTCGCGCCTTTTCAATGACCGGGGTAAACGTCAGCGGCACGGCGACGAGCCGTTCCGTGTCCATACCCAGATTCCGGTTTCGGATGTAGTCGAGCTGGTCGTACACGACGCCTGTACAGATGATCAGGGCGATCGAGATTACGAACTGGCCCGCGACCAGCGTTCTGCGCATACCCACGTTGCCGGCATCCCCGGACAACGCGCCCTTCAGGGTATCGATCGGAGCGAGTCCGGACAGGTAAAGCGCGGGATAGCTTCCCGATATCAGCCCGACAACGATGCCGGTCACCGCCGCGGAGCCCAGGATGAACCACGCGGTATCCGCGCCCAGTGAAATGGTTTTGCCTGATACCAGGCTGAACCAGGGCAACCCAATCACCACCGACAGCACCGCGATACACGCCCCCAGGCCGCTCATGATCAGAGATTCGCTCAGGAACTGCCGCATCACCTGGCCCCGGCCTGCGCCGAAGACCTTGCGCATTCCGATTTCCCGGGCCCTTCCCGCAGACCGTGCGGTTGCCAGGTTCATGAAGTTGATGCAGGCGATGAGGATGATGAACACGGCGATAGCGGCAAAGAGATACACGTACCTGATGTCGCTGTTCGGCGTTAGTTCCCGCTCGAGCCGGGAATAAAGGTGGATGTCCGTCACGGGCTGCAGCCGGTAGGTCAGCGATGACGATTCGCCGTCGTAGATATCGCCGACGTACTTCTCCACAAAAGCGGGCAACCTGGCTTCCAGTTCGGCCGGATCGCTTCCCTCCCGGAGCAGGACGTAGCTGTACGACTTTCGCCAGCCCCAATCGTCGAGTGACTGCTCTGTAAACGCCTCATGGATCCGGAATGACGCAAGAATGTCGAATCCGAGGTGCGTATTGGACGGCAGGTTCGCCATGACGCCGGCCACTTCCAGGTGAAAGGTCCCTTCGGCGTCCAGGATCTTTCCCAGGGGGTTCTCGTCGCCGAAATACTTCCGGGCCACAGACTGGGACAACACGACCCGGTTCCTTCCGCTCAGCGCGGTCCGGGGATTGCCTGCCAAAAGCGGGACGTCAAAGACATTAAAGACCGAAGAGTCGGCCAGGTAGAAATCGCGTTCGTAGAATCCCCGGTCGCCGTACTTGACCATCCAGGCGTTCACGGGCGGGTTGAGACGTACCATGTCTTCCACTTCGGGGAAGTCTTCTCGCATGAACCTGGCCGTGGGCGTCATGACTTCCGCGGTCCGTATGGTCCGAATAACTCCGCCGCCCTGGCGTTCCTCGGCGATCACGCGGTAGATGCGGTCCGCTTTGGCGTGATAACGGTCATAGCTCAGTTCGTCCCGGATATACAGCATGATGAGGACGCAGCACGCGATCCCGAGCGCCAGGCTCATCACGTTGATGAACGAGTAACCCTTCCTGCGGCTCAGATGCCGGAGGGCAACCGTGACGTAGTTTCTGAACATGGTGAAATGTTACCGCTATTAAAAGGAACGAGCGATGCGATCTACTCGGCCCGCAGCGACTCCACCGGATTGGCGGTGGCGGCCCGGGCAGCCTGGAAACTCACGGTCAGGAGGGCGATCGCCATGGCCAGGACGCCAGCCAGAATGAAGGTGGCCCAACCCAGGTCGACGCGGTAGGCGAAGTTGTCCAGCCATCGGTTCATCACCAGGTAGGCCGCCGGCCAGGCGAAGATGTTGGCCACGATCACGAGCCGGACGAATTCGTTGGACAGCAGGCGAAACAGGTTCGGTATGGAAGCGCCCAGGACCTTGCGTACCCCTATTTCCTTCGTCCGCCGTTCCGCGGTGAAGGAGGAGAGGCCGACGAGACCGAGGCAGGCGATCAGCACGGCCAGGGCGGCGAAACTGACGAATATCCTGCCGAATCGCTGTTCGGCCTCATACAGGCGCCCGAAGATGTCTTCCACGAAGAAATACTCGAAGGCGAACTCCGGGTTCACTTCCTGCCATACGTCTTCGATCATTTCAAGGCCTTCAGACAGGGATTCCGGCTTGATCTTGATGACGACGTGACCGCCCTGGTAGTCGGCGAACATGACCAACGGTCCTATGGGCTGGTGCAGCGACGTGTAGTGAAAGTCCTTCACAACGCCGACGATCCTGCGCAGTTGCCTGCCTTCCTCCTGCCATCCCTGCCGCAGTTCCCGCACCCAGTTCAATTCCTTGCCTACGGCGTCTTCCGGAGAATCGAATCCCAGCCTCATTACGGCGGCCTCGTTCAGAACGGCCCCGCCTCCCGCAGTCTCCCAACCCCAGTCGCTGACGAAGGAAGTGTCGAAGTAGCGGCCCGTGACGAGCTCAATGCCCAACGTCTCGACGAAGTCTTCATCCGTCCAGGCCTGGCTCATATCGATCTTCTCGAATTCGCTTTCGCCCGTCCGCTGTAACGTGATGGGTATCACGGCGTTCTTGTGACCGGGAAGGATGTACGTGGAGGTGGCGTTAGTAATGTACGGACTTTCCTTCACGCGTTGTTTGTATATCCTCGCCGTCTCCTGGACCGGGTCGAAAGTCAGGGGGACGGCCACGACCAGGTCCGTGTTCAGCCCCATGTTTCTCTTCTGAATGAAATCCATCTGGCTGTAAACCACACCGGTACATATGATCAGGGCGATTGAAATGACGAACTGGCTTACGACCAGCACCCGGCGCATGCCGGCCGTGCCGGAACCGGACGCGAGCGTTCCCTTGAGCGTCTCGATCGGCGCCAGACCGGACAGGTATAGTGCGGGATAGCTGCCCGATACGCACCCGACGATGACACCGATGACCACTACGGCGCCGAGGGCAAACCAGGCGGTTTCAGCATCCAGGAACATGGTCTTGCCCGTGAGCAGGTTGAACCACGGCAGGCTGATCCACGCGAGCATCAAAGCGAGCAACACGGCCAATCCGCTCATCAGCAGCGATTCGACGAGAAACTGCCGCGCCATCTGGTACCGGACTGCGCCGAAAACTTTTCGGAGGCCGATTTCCCTGGCCCTGCCCGCGGACCGGGCGGTCGCCAGGTTCATGAAATTGATGCAGGCGATGACGATGATGAAGACCGCGATGGCGATGAAAAGGTAAATGTACCTGATATCGCTGTTAGGCGTCAGTTCCCGTTCCAGGCGCGAATGGAGATGGATGTCCGTTACCGGCTGCAGCCTGTATGTCAGTGTGGCTTCACCGCTTTCGTAGCGGTTTCCAAGGTGTTTTTCCACGAAAGCGGGCAGCTTGGCTTCCAGTTCGGCCGGATCGGTGCCCTCCCGGAGCACGATGTAACTATGGGCCGTGCGCCATCCCCACTCGTTGACATTCCTGGAGTAGGCTTCCTGGATCTTGAAGGACGCGAGAATATCGAATCCGAGGTGGGTATTGGCGGGCAGGTCCGGCATGATACCGGTCACTTCGAGGTGAAAGGTCCCTTCGGAGTCCAGGATCTTACCCATGGGGTTTTCGTCGCCGAAGTACTTCCTGGCAATGGATTCGGACAGCACGATCTTGTCGTTCCCGGTCAGCGCCGTCTTTGGATTGCCCGTAAGCAGGGGAACCTGGAACACGTCGAAAACCGTCGTGTCGGCCAGGTAGAAGTTCCGCTCGTAGAAACCCTTGTCGCCGTACTTGACCATCCAGGCGTTGCCGGGGGGGACGAGGCGGACCATGTCCTCGATTTCCGGGAAGTCCTGGCGCATGTACCAGACCGTGGGCCTCAGGACATCGGCGGTACGAACGACCTCGCCTCCCTGTCGTTGTTCGGCCGTTACGCGGTAGGTTCGGTCCGAGCGGTCATAATAACGGTCATAGCTCAGCTCGTCCCGGATGAAGAGCAGGATGAGGAGGCAGCACGCGATCCCAAGCGCCAGGCTCATGACGTTGATGAACGAATAGCCCTTCTGGCGGTTAAAGTGACGGAACGCTACCGTGAAGTAGTTGCTGAACATGGGATGCCTTGAATCAGTCTATCGGCCAATCGGGACCATCGAAAAGTACTCGTTTTCTCCCAATTGGGGATGCATCAGCACCTTATTCCCTTAACCCTGGCAGAAGTACAACTGTATAATAACGCTGTGGCGCACGAACTGCACCCATCTTTCCACCCTTGTGCAAGTTTACCATGACCGATCTCTTCTCCGACCAGGCCGAAAAGCAACTGCAACGGGAAGCGCCGCTGGCCTCCCGCATGCGGCCCGATTCGCTGGAGGGTTTCCTGGGCCAACGGGGGCTGGTCGGCCGGGGACGCCTCCTGAACGAGTCCATCGAGCGGGACACGCCCTTTTCGATGATCCTGTGGGGGCCGCCGGGATCGGGCAAGACCACCCTGGCCTTCATCATCGCCCGTTCCACGGATTCGCATTTCGTCGCGTTGAGCGCCGTGAGCGCCGGCGTGAAGGACCTGCACAAGGCGACCGCCGAAGCCCGGGACCGGCTGGGCATGCACGGCAAGCGGACCATCCTGTTCATCGATGAGATCCATCGCTTCAACAAGCTGCAACAGGACGCCGTGCTGCCGACCGTGGAGAACGGCACGCTGACCCTCATCGGCGCGACCACGGAGAACCCGTCCTTCGACGTCAACAACGCCCTGCTGTCCCGCTGCCGGGTACTCCGCCTGGAGCCGCTTTCGGAGGAGGATCTGCAAAGTATCGTTCGCAACGCGCTGGAGGACGAAGAACACGGACTGGGCGGGCGGAACATCGAGTTGGACGACGAGGCGGCCGCGCACCTGGCTGCCGTGGCCGGCGGCGACGCCAGGATCGCCCTGAATACGCTCGAAGTGGCGGCCATGACCACGCCGCGCGGCGACGGGAACCGGATTCGGCTGACCGTGAAGGAGATCGACGAAGCCCTGCAGCACCGTTCGCCGCACTACGACAAGGGCGGGGACTGGCACTTCGACGCCATTTCGGCCCTGCACAAGAGCGTGCGGGACTCCGATCCGGACGGCGCCCTCTACTGGCTGGCCCGGATGCTCATCGCCGGCGACGACCCCCTCTACATTGCGCGCCGGGTCATCCGCATGTCCGTGGAAGACATCGGACTGGCGGACCCCTTCGCGCTGACCCTGACCACCTCCGCCCAACAGGCGGTCCATTTCGTGGGCCAGCCCGAAGGCGACCTGATGCTCGCCCACGCGGTGGTGTACCTGGCCACCGCGCCGAAGAGCAACGCGGTCTACGCGGCCTTTTCGAAGGCACGGCAGGACGCGGAGCAGACGAGCGACGAGCCGGTGCCCATGCACCTGCGCAATGCCCCGACCCGCCTGATGAAGGAAATGGGCCACGGCAAGGGATACAAGTACGCCCACGACTACGACGGGGCGTCCGTGGACCAGGAGCATCTGCCCGAATCCATCAAGGGGCACCGCTACTACGAACCCACCGACCGGGGCCGCGAAGAGAAGATCCGTGTGTGGATGGAGAAGATGCGGAAGGCCAGGGACGGCGGCTGACAGGCCGGTCCGCCCGGTCCTCGCGCGACCGGTACAAACTCTGTTACGCGATCGCCTTGCGGTAACAGTAGTCGAAGAGGAGTTCCCATTCGCGCTGCTGGATGCCGCGGCAGAGATCTCCGGCCGGGACGCCGCCCACGTTGGCACCTTCACACAAATCGATGAAAGCGTAAGGATCCCAGGAGGACTGGGACATGAGGTACGCTGCCTCGCTCGGCAGGTTGTCCGTACCGGACGCGATGGTCGCCGCCTCGTCTCTCAACTCGGGGTAGACATCGTGGTCGCCGACGCGCCCGAACCAGTACTTCCCGTTGGGATAATCCGGTTCGCGGCGGTGCATGATGCCGTGCCAGTAGCTGCCCGTGGGCGTGGTGATCTGCTGGCTGATGGTGTGCGAGGTGACCAGAAAGTCGTGGTAGAGCCACAGGGCGGACCGGCAGCCCTCGGCCATCGTCCGGTCGCTGATGCAGTTCGGCGCGAAAGCCTCGTCCAGGTCCAGGGCTTCCAGGCCGACCTTCGCAGGTGTGTTCTCTTCGCCCGGGTCCAGCGCCATGATGCGGGGCGTCTTGAGCAGTTCCGCGAAAACGGATCCGTAGGCGGTGGGGTCGAAGGCAGACATGATCGGTCCTTTCGTAATGCGGGTGCGAAACAGGTCGCGGGGTCACGAGGTCAGGGAAGCGCAGGCCCCGGTGTCGCGGGCTTCGGCGGGCACCGGCTACGGGGTCACGAGGTCTCGGCGGGCGCCGCTTTCCGTTTCTTCAGCACCTCGTTCATGCTCCCGGTGCGGTATCCTTCCAGGTCCAGCGTGACGTAGTTATAGCCGATTTCCTTCAAGTACGCCGCGATCTCGTCGTGGTGCTCGATTACCTTCGCGAGATCGGCGGGCTCCGTCTCGATGCGGGCCATGTTTCGGTGGTGCCGCACCCGGAACTGCTTCAAGCCCAGGCCGCGGATGAAGGCTTCGGCCCGGCCGACTTGTTCAAGGGCTTCAATCGTGATCGGATCGCCGTAGGGAAAGCGCGACGACAGGCAGGCCAGGGACGGCTTGTCCGCCGTGGGCAGGCCGAGTTTCTCCGACAGCGCGCGGACGTCGACCTTGGTGAACCCGGCGTCCTTCAGCGGGCTGCGCACGCCGTGTTCCCGGATGGCCAGCATGCCCGGGCGGAAGTCGCTTATGTCGTCCAGGATGCTGCCTTCGCAGATGAAAGCGGCGCCTTCTTCCCGGGCGATCACCTCGAGGCGCGAATACAATTCATCCCGGCAGAAATAGCACCTCCGCGGATTGTTCTGCATGTACTCCGCGTTGTGGATTTCCTCCGTGTCCACGTAGCGGTGGCGGGCGCCCATCCATTCGGCCAGTTCGGCGGCCTCGTTCTTCTCCTCCTCAGGCAGCGACTCGGACACGCCGGTTACGCCCAGGGCGCGGTCCTCCAGCACGTCGGAGGCGACCTTCAGCAGCAGCGTGCTGTCCACGCCGGCGGAGTAGGCCACCAGGACGCTGCCCATGGCGCGCAGATCATCGCGTAGCGACTGGTATTTTTCGTCCAGCGTGGAGGTCTGGTTCCGGCTCAAGTCCAGCTCCCCGATAAACCCGAATTCACCGTAGGCGAGTTCCGGTATCGATCCCGGCTGAAACGCCTTCACGGCACGCGCCGGCAAGGGAACGCCCACCATGATTTCGCTTGACAGAAAGGGGGTTCCGCCGCAATTTAACACGTCTGTTTTTAGTAGGTTAAAGATAGGGCGGATACGGATTCGAGACAACGGTTTTTTGCGGTAAATCGCAGTGATCGAAGGGGCCGGGAGGTCCTTACAGGCACGCAACGGAGCACGATCAGGCATGAATCTGGACGAAAGGACGCAGTCCATCGCTTCGGCGGGCAATGGTTCGGAGAACGGATCGAGCAACGGTTCGAGCGAACCGACCCGGCTGTACAGCGGCATCCAGCCAACCGGCGACATCCACATCGGGAACTATCTCGGCGCCGTGGCCAATTGGGCCAAGCTCATCCCGAAGTACGACTGCATCTACTGCGTCGTGGACTACCACGCCATCACCATCAAATACGACCCGGACACCATGCGGGACGCCGTGCTGGACACGGCGACCATGGGCATCGCCTGCGGCCTCGACCCGGAACGCTGCACCTTCTTCGTGCAGTCCCACGTATCCGAAACCATGGAGCTGGCCTGGATCTTCAGCACGGTCACCGCACTGGGCGCCCTGGAACGGATGACCCAGTTCAAGGACAAGGCCGCCCAGCACAAGCAGAACATCAACGCGGGCCTGTTCACCTACCCCGTGCTCCAGGCGGCAGACATCCTGGGTGTGAAGGCCGACGGCGTGCCCGTGGGCGACGACCAGTCCCAGCACCTCGAGCTGACGCGCGAGATCGCCCGGCGGTTCAACCACCTGTACGGGCCGGTGTTCCCCGAGGCCAGGACGCTCTACAGCCCCGCGCCGCGCATCCTCGGCCTGGACGGCCAGTCCAAGATGAGCAAGAGCCAGGACAACTACATCGCGATGAAGGACCGGAGCGACACGGTCAGGAAGAAGCTCAGCACCGCTTATACCGATCCGAACCGGCTGCGGAGATCGGACCCCGGTAACCCGGACATCTGCAACATCTTCACGCTGCACAAGTCCTTCTCCAGTCCCGACGAAGTGGCGGCCATCGATACGGAATGCCGGAGCGCGGGCATCGGATGCGTCGACTGCAAGAAGAAGCTGGGCGACAACATGGAAACCGCGATGACGCCGATCCAGGACAAGTACGAAGACCTGACCGCCCGGCCCGACGACGTGCGGGACGCCCTCGCCACGGGCGCCGACCGCGTAAGGACGCTGACGTCGGACACCATGTCGGAGGTCCGGGAAAACCTGGGATTGCGGTAGGCTGGGAAGCGTATACCGACGGCGCAGGCCGACGGCGAGCGGATGGTACCAGACGCTACTATGTATCTACACCGGGTGGAACCCCTTGCCCTTCACCGCGTTCATTACAACGTGATGGTATATCCTCCCCGCCCATAAGAATCATGCATGGATATTTACTCGAAAGAATACGCCCACCATTCCCGGCTCCTGGGACGGACCGTAACCTTTCGCCGCAGTACGGCCAAGAACCTCCTGATCGCCTTCGCGGCCGCCGGGCTGCTCCATAGCCTTTTCCTGGTGGTCCTCCTGGCCACCGGCCTGCTCGAAGACAAGAACATGATCGAGCTCACCCTCGCGCCCTATGAGCGCCTGGAGCAGCTCGAACAGGCCTATATGGAAATGCAGAACCCGCCGACCCTGGTCGACGTGCCGGAAGAAGCGCGCGTGGAGGAACCCCCGGACGACCCCGACGCCGACGTGGCGGACAAGAATGCCGCCGCGAGCGATCTGCTGGAGGATACGGAGCTGCCCGAGGGGTTGGCTTATTCTGAGGGCGACCTGGAAATCAGGACGATGGAGGATTCCGAAGAAGAGGAAGATCAACAGCACGACCCCTTCGCCGGCGGCGTACCCCTCACTCCCCGGGCGGGCGGCATCGAGGACTTCAACGAACTGGTAGACCCGCCGATGTGGACCTCCGACATGATCATCCGGCCCGAATACCGGGGCCGGGGCGGTCGGGAAGGCCGCGGTGAAGGCGGGATGGAAGGGGAGGTCATTGCTTCGGCGCCCCGGCCTACCGGTCCGGAAGCCCCGGTCTTCATTCCCCAGGACGACCTGAACGAACTGGCCCAGGAATCCCGGCAACCCGCGTACGAGCGGCACCGGCGCTTCGGATTCGGATTCGGGAGTACCGGGCCGCGGGTGCCCAGGACAGATAACCGCCACACCTCGGTCAGGGACTACGGCGATTTCTCCCTCAGCACCTACGCCTGGGACTACGCGCCTTACCTGTACATCCTCCGCGAAAGGGTGAGACGGCGCTGGTTCGCCCCGGAGGCCTTCAACCTCGGCCTGGTGAGCGGGCGGGTCATCATCCGGTTCAAGATCATGCCCGACGGCGCGCTGCGCGACCTCGAGGTCCTGTCCTACCGGGACAACGACATCCCCTACCAGTCCCTCGTGGCCTCGAGCCGCAACGCCATCGAGTCGGCCAGCCCCTTCCCGCCGCTTCCCGCCGATTTCCTCCATCCATTCCTGGAAATCACCGGCACTTTCTACTACCAGATCCTGCGTGCGAGGTAAATGAGGTCAACGTTGCAAGCGCAAATCGGTAGACTCGTCGATTCGAAGGCGTTTCAGCACACCGTACTCGGGGTGATCACGGCGGCCGCCATCCTGGTGGGGCTTGAAACCTCTCGGGAAATGGTGGCCCGGTACGGCGACTGGCTGCACCGGCTCGACCAGTTGGTCCTGCTGTTCTTCATCGTGGAAGCCGTGCTGAAGATGGCGCGCCACGGCCGTCACTGGTACCGGTATTTCGGCGACCGCTGGAACGTGTTCGATTTCCTCATCGTGGTGGCCTGCCTGATGCCCGCGGGAGGACAGTACGCGGCGGTGCTGCGCCTGGCCCGGGTGCTCCGGGCGCTGCGGCTGGTGACCGCGGTGCCGAAACTGCAACTGCTGGTCAACTCGCTGCTCAAGTCGGTCACTTCGCTGGGATACGTCGGCCTCCTGCTGGCCGTGCTGTTCTACGTCTACGCGGTGCTGGGCGTCTACCTCTTCCGCGGCAACGATCCGGTGCACTTCCAGGACCTGGCGACGGCGCTGCTGACCCTCTTCCGGGTCGTGACCCTGGAGGACTGGACCGATGTGATGTATATCCAGATGTACGGCAGCGACGCTTATCCGAATTACGCTGACTTCGCCCAGGCCCACCTCCGCGAAGCCTCCCGGGCCATGCCCGTCCTCGGCGCCGCCTTCTTCGTTTCCTTCGTGATGCTCGGCACCATGATCATGCTGAACCTCTTCATCGGAGTCATCATCAACTCCATGTCCGAAGCCCAGGCCGACCGGGAGTCGGAGGAAAGGCGCAGGCACCTGGAGCGGGACGGACGGATCAGCGTGGGGGATGAAATCGGGTTGATCGAGGAAGAGATCCAGAAACTTTCGAGACGACTCAAGTCTCTGCGCGGGCGGGCGGATGCAGACAGCAGGGATGGCTGACGCGTACCGGCGATGGCTGACGTGTGCCGGTGGTGGTTGGCTCGTGCTGCGACGCTCAACGCGTGCCGGCGGTGGGTGACGCGTACCGGCGCGGCCCGGCATTCAGATCTGATCGCCGCCTTCCGGCCCGTAGAAGATGACCCAGGTGGTCATCGACTCGCCGAAATCGAGGAACCGGTGCTCGACGCCCGCGGGCACGAAAAAGAAATCCCCTGCCTCGAAAGGCACCACCTCTCCCCCCATTTCGAACTTCCCCTGCCCTTCGACGATCACGTAGCACTCGTCTCGGTCATGGGGTTTCTGAGCGTCCACGCCCCGGGGCATGTACAGCTCGATCTCCAATTCGCCGCGCTCCAGGGCGACGTGGAACCGGTCCCCGTTCGGGGCGGGAATCTTCGCGGCGACTTCTGCGGGGGTGATGCGTTTGCAGGTGTGTCTGTTCATATTCCTCTTCCAACCAGGTGAAGTGTATATTCAGTTGAATTCCGTTTACCTTCGTAGGACCCATTCAACACATGATGGCATGTAATGTCCCAACGTACCGAAGTGACCTACAAATGGCCACGAATTTGTACTATGGAATTAGCAAAAGGAGTCGCCGTTGACACCTACCGGGCACCCTATTAACTTGATCTGGACACTACAAGACGAACTGGTGCTGCCAAACGGTACCGATCGGTCCTGCGCCTGGAGCCGTGACGTCCGATTCTAAACCGTGGAGGTCCTGATGGCTAGATTATGGACGGCGATTATAGAGCGAGAAGGCGATGGTTATGTCGCTTTGTGTCCCGAATTGGATGTCGCCAGTCAGGGTTCGAGCGTGGCCGAGGCCCGTGAAAACTTGAAGGAAGCCCTGGAGTTATTCTGCGAAACAGCTTCGGGTGACGAATTAAACCGTCGTCTCCATGCGGAAATCTATGTAACACAAGTTGAGGTGCCTGTTGGCTAAACTTCGTGTGCTTTCCGGCCGGAAAGTTTGCGATATCCTGTCGAAAAACGGGTTCGTCGAGGTAAGGAGAAGGGGAAGTCATATACTTATGCAAAAGACTGGTCCAAAAGATGGAACCGTCACAGTTCCGGTTCCAGATCACAAAGAGTTGTATTTAGGTACTCTACGATCGATCATTCGCCAATCCGGTCTGCCACGGACGTTATTTGAG